>JAZOBY010000019.1:0-2918 GCA_045596215.1 Faecousia sp. | reverse complement strand
CTTAATCGATCGTATTCGTCTGGGCTATGTGGTGGATATGTTTGAAACCCTGTTCATGGATTTCCCCATCTTCAATGTGGCTGACATCTGCGTGGTATGCGGAGGCATAGCCTTCTGCGTTTACTTCGCCTTTTTTGCTGACAAATGGGAACCGAAGCGCTGATCCTCACCGCCGACCAGGCGGGTGAGCGCGTGGACGTTTTTCTGTCCCGCAACATAGAAAACATGACCCGCTCCGCCGCAGCCAAACTGCTGGAGGAGGGGGCCGTTTTGCTGCGGGGCAAGCCGGTCAAAAAGAATTACAAAATGAATATCGGTGATGAGTTGGAAATCACCCTGCCGGAGCCCGAGCCTGTGGAGGCCGTGCCCCAGAATATTCCTTTGGATGTGGTCTACGAGGATGAAGATGTTATCGTGGTCAACAAGCCGGTGGGCATGGTCGTCCACCCTGCAGCAGGCCATCCGGACGGCACATTGGTAAACGCTCTGTTATATCATTGCGGAAATTCACTGTCCGGAATCAATGGGCAACTGCGTCCGGGTATTGTTCACCGCATTGACCGGGATACTTCCGGGCTGATCATTTCAGCAAAAAACGACATAGCTCATCAGCGGCTGGCCGACCAGCTGCAGGATCATTCCCTGTATCGGGAATACGAAGCAATCTGTGTGGGCAACCTGAAGGAAGACAACGGTACGATCAACGCTCCCATTGGGCGGCATAATACAGACCGTAAAAAAATGGCCGTTGATTACAAAAACGGTCGTGAGGCAATCACGCACTGGACGATTTTGGCACGCTATCCCGGCTTTACCCACATCCAGTGCCGTCTGGAAACCGGCCGCACCCACCAGATCCGTGTTCACATGGCATCCACCGGTCATCCTCTGCTGGGCGATCTTGTGTACGGCTCCAAAAAGCCCTATCCCGGTCTGGCCGGGCAATGCCTGCACGCACGAAAGCTGTCTTTTATCCATCCCCGCAACGGCGAGCGCATGACGGTAGAGTGCCCCCTGCCCGATTGGTTTACACAGGTCTTGACAAAACTCGGGCGCATGGTTTAACATAAAAGCGACCACAGCATAACAAGAGAATAACAGGGGTGCTGGACGCAAGTCCGGCTGAGATGGAGACGTAGTGCCGCCTCCGGACCCTAAGGGAAGCATTGGTTATAGCATTACTTCCCAAAAGCTGATCCGGGTAATGCCGGCGTAGCGAGTGTATTCGACACATATTGTCGTTTCGATCGTACCGCAACCCGATTGTGCTGCGGTACATCTTTTTTAGGAGGAAACGACAATGACAAACACAAGCAAAACCACCCGCGCCCTGGTGGAAGGAGCTATCATAATTGCTCTGTCCACCATTCTGGGCTATCTGCGCTTCTACCGTTTTCCGGCCGGCGGTTCGGTCGACCTGTCCCTGATTCCCATTTTGATTTACTGCCTGCGCTGGGGACCTAAATGGTCTCTTCTGTGCTGCTTTGTCAACGGCGTGTTGCAGTACTTTCTGGGGGGTGGCCTCGCCATCTCCTGGCAGTCCATGTTATTGGATTATGTAGTAGCTTACACATTGATTTTCCTGTGCAGCTTCGCTGCAGGAAAAAAGCACGGTTGGCTTTGGGGCACAATTTTGGGCAGCTTCGGCCGTTGGATTTCCCTGGCCCTTTCCGGCGCACTGGTTTGGTATATGTATATGCCGGAAACCTTTCTCGGTCTTCCTATGGTAAATCCGTGGGTATACTCCATGCTGTACAACGGCCTCGTAGTCTGTATCGTTATGTTGTTGGATCTGGTGGTACTTGGAATTATGCAGGCTATTCCCACCCTGCACCGGCTGATTTTTGCAAAACAAAACTAAGGATTGATTGATTTGGGCATCGGCAAATTCACCGGCGTAATGCTGGTCAGCGATTTTGACGATACGCTGTATGGCACCGACCTGCACGTTTCGGAGGAAAACCGAACCGCCATTCGCTCGTTCATTGAGCAGGGCGGTCTGTTTACCGTGGCCACCGGCCGTGCCCGAAAGACCTTTTCTCCTCAGGTCACCCTTGAAGATATCCCCCTGAACGCCCCGGTCATTCTGTCCAACGGCGCCACCATCTTTGATTATCAGACCGACCAGTTGGTGCGGCGCACCTATCTGCCGGAGCAGGTCCTGCAGGATATGCTGGACGTGTGCGCCAAATTCCCTGATTTGGGTTTTGAAGCATATCATCAAAATGAGATTTTTGTCCACAACCCCAACCTGGTAACCCACAAGCATATGGAACGGGTGGGCATGGATTACACCGTGGTGCCCATTGAAGCCATTCCGCTGCCCATCACCAAAATTATTCTGGAACAGGACAACCCCATGCTGCTGGAGGTTCAGGCCTATATGCAGGAAAAGGTGGGGGACAGCTACGAGATCATCTTTTCCAACCGCTATCTGCTGGAACTGACCGCCAAGAACAGCCACAAGGGCGGCTCGGCCCTTTGGCTTGCTGACCACTTGGGCATCAGCCGGGAGCATCTGTACTGCGTGGGCGACAATCAGAACGACATTCCCATGATGGAAGCGGCCAAAATCGGGTTTGCTCCCGATACCTGCAGCCAAATCGTGAAGGATTGGGGCGGCGCACGCCTGGTACGCGGCTGCGATGACGGATGTGTCGCATCGGTTATCGAGATTTTGGACCAACTGTATTAATTGAAAAGGACCGCAAGGCAGTGCCTTGCGTTCCTTTTTGTGATTTTATCACTGTTTTCTCTCCGGGAACCTGATATGATAGTTACAACAAACAGAAACAGAAGAGGAGAAATGCACATGAAGAAGCATATTGTAATGATTGTTGGTTCCCTGCGCAAGCAGTCTTTTAATTTACAGCTGGCCCAGAAGGCCGCCGAACTGATGGAAGAGAAGGCTCAGGTCA
>JAZOBY010000018.1:0-14135 GCA_045596215.1 Faecousia sp. | reverse complement strand
GAATAAATTTGTTCTAGCAAATTTTACTCAAGAATTTCGTTGGCTGTTATTTCGATTCTACATCGCTTAAACAATCCATTTATTGTCCAAGGTGTTATTTTCGTTCGTCTCACATTATTCAATTTACAAGGTACAGATGCCCGCTGTTGCGAACTTTGACATGATACCACATATATTTTTCATTGTCAAGCACAATTTTACGTTTTTTGCAAGTTTTTTTCTTTTTATTTTTGGCTCAGATTTGAGCAGATTCCCTCCAACGCTTCCGCCGCATCGTAACTGCTCTCCTCCCTTCCCGCCAGATCCCCTACGCTGACCATGCCGCACAACTTACCATCCTCGATCACCGGCAAACGACGCACCTGCTCCCTGCCCATGAGGTACGCCGCCACGGCAACGTCCATATTGGGGGATGCAGATACGATCCGACCGGTCATGATATCCTGCACTCTGGTCTGTTCCGGTGTGCGATTGGCCGCCATGCATCTTGTCACCAGATCCCGGTCCGTCACCATGCCGCAAATTTTTCCGTCACTTCCACACACCGGCAATACACCAATATTGTGGTTCGCCAGAAGTCGTGCGGCAACCGCCACGCTTTCCTGGGGGTGAATTTTGATCACGTTGGAACTCATAATATCTTTCAATTTCATTGCAATCGCCTCCTGCCAAGGGATTATCACCAATTCTGTCCCACAATATTCAATGATATGATTTGATTTTCTGTCAGATGTGTGATATTCTAACGGTAACCATTTGGCAGGAGGAGCAACATGGCTAACGTGAACTTGGAAAAAGCGAAAATGCTGCTGAACATCAATGATCATACCTGTGTATTATCCGACGGCCAGACGATTCTTACGGATAAACGGCGGGGCGTACGTCCGTTGCTTGACATTTTAGAAAGCAGAAGAAATGTTTCGGATTTTTCCGCAGCCGACAAGGTAGTGGGCAAAGCAGCAGCATTTTTATATTGCCTGTTGGGCGTGAAATACCTTTATGCCCGTGTAATCAGCCAGTCTGCCCTTGACGTACTTGTAAACGCACAGGTTTGTGTGGAATACGATCAGCTGGTTCCTGCCATCCGAAACCGCACAAACGACGGTTTTTGCCCCATGGAGCAAGCTGTTTGGAACATCACCGATCCGGCAAGTGCTTTATTAGCCATTTATGATACCTTGTCTAAATTAAACTAAAAACGTGCCGGAACCAACGTTCCGGCACGTTTTACATTTATAATTTATCTCCCACCAGGGCCAAGGCTTCTTCATCTGCCACCAGTACAAAATCCGGATGCAACTGCAAAATGGATGCAGGCATGTGGGGTGTTACCGGGCCGCAGAAGGCATCGTACACAGCTTGGGCTTTGTTTGCACCGGTAGCGATCATAACGATACGCTTGGCTTGCATGATGGCCAGCATACCCATGGTGTATGCCTGACGGGGCACCATGCTCTCATTTTCAAAGAAACGGGAATTTGCGGTAATGGTGGAAGCCGTCAGATCCACACGGTTGGCACCGGTACTGAACTGCTCAGCCGGCTCGTTGAAACCGATGTGGCCGTTGGCGCCAATGCCCAAAAGCTGCAGATCCACGCCGCCCAGATTGGCAATGACCTTGTCATAGCGGGCGCACTCTTTTGCAGCATCTAGTTCCAGGCCGTTGGGAAGATTGGTGTTTGCAGGATCGATGTTGATATGATCAAAGAAATTCTGGTGCATAAAATAGGAATAACTCTGATCGTGGTCAGCTGCCAGGCCTACGTACTCATCCAGATTGACGGTTTTGGTCTGAGAGAAATCCACGTCACCCTTGTCGCACCATTTAATCAGTTGCTGATAAGCACCGATGGGGCTGCTGCCGGTGGCCAGACCCAATACACATTCCGGCTTCAAAATCACCTGAGCAGAAATGATGTTTGCCACCTTGCGGCTGGCATCCTGATAATCTTTTGCACGAATTAAACGCATAATACACACTCCTTTGGTTTTCTATATCCTATCACTTTCCTTTGTCGTTGTATAGATGTCATGGTCGAATCCAGTTTGTTTTGGTACAAATAAAGTCTTTTTTATCCCATCGGGCAGGTTGCAGTTTTCAACAGACTTGTTTTCTATTCGCGATTGTGCTAAAATTAAGAAAAAAGGAGGTAGCATTTATGATTGGACAAAATTATGCAGAATACGCCTGGGAGATGACGGAAACCCTGCTCTCCATCGATTCTCCCACCGGCTTCACCACCCGTGCCGCCGCCTGGGTGAAGGAAAAATTTGAAGGATTGGGTTTTGCCGCAAACATCACCGCCAAAGGCGGCGTGCTGATTGACTTGGGCGGTGAAAAAGAAGACGACGCTTTGCTTTTGGAAGCCCATGCCGATACCCTGGGTGCTATGGTCGCACAGATTAAAGGAAACGGCCGCCTGCGGCTGTCCCCTCTGGGCGGTATGAATGCCAACAACGGCGAGGCGGAAAATGTTTGGGTCTACACCCGCTCCGGCAAGGTCATCGACGGCACTTGCCAGCTTTGCAACGCTTCCGTGCATGTCAACGGGGAGTATTCTAACGCCAAGCGTTCCTTTGACACTGTGGAAGTGGTGTTGGACGAGGATGTGAATTCTGCCGATGATGCAAAAAAGCTGGGCATTGAAGTGGGCGACATTGTTTGCTTCGAGCCCCGTACCCGTCGTACTCCCAGCGGCTATCTGAAAAGCCGTTTTCTGGATGACAAACTGAGCGTTGGCATCCTGCTGGGCTTTGCCAAGTATTTGAGCGACAACTCCATCACCCCCAGCCGCAGAACCTATGTGCATGTAACGGTGTACGAGGAAGTGGGCCACGGCGGCTCTGCATCCGTTCCCACCGGTGTGACGGAAGCCATTTCCGTGGATATGGGCTGTGTAGGCGACGGACTGAACTGCACCGAAAAGCAGGTCTCCATCTGTGCCAAGGATTCCGGCGGCCCTTATTCCTATGAAGTGGTCGGCAAACTCATCGATGCCGCCAAGAAAACCGGTGCGGATTATGCGGTGGACGTGTACCCCTACTATGGCTCCGATGTGGAAGCAACGCTCCGCAGCGGCGTGGATATCCGCCACGGTCTCATCGGTGCCGGCGTTTACGCCAGCCACGGCTATGAACGCAGCCACATGGATGGCATCATGAACACACTGAAAGTGCTGTGCGGGTATTTGGATGTGTGATAATGTAGGGGTATGCATCATGAATAAGAAGACCTGTAAAATTATTGCGATCATTGCATTGGTGATCTCCATAATCGGATTGCTCTCTTTTATCGGCGGTATCAGACCTGTCAATATCGGTGCATTCATTTTCCCGCTTTTGATCAGTGGCATTTTCTTTTGGATGTATAAAAAATAAGAGAATTGAAAAGTGGGGGCGTTTCGCCTCCCGCGGGCGGCAAATTGCCGCCCTTACATAACAGACATGCAATTGGGCTGGTAAATTGCAGCTTGAAAGGAGTACGTGCAGGATGATAAGAATGAACCATGCTGGTTTGCTGAGAGATGCTCTGCAAGGAACAGGATTTGTCCGTCGCGGCTCTGCCTTTTTTAGGGTATGGGGTGACGGTGTCTTACAGGTGCTAAAATTTGAGCGTCAACGTGTTGGCAGAGTACACGATTTAAAGGTTGGTATTTTCTCAATGTATGGAGAAATGCATCCAACATGGTTTACTTCCAGTGGTTGTGTTCCAAGAGGAAGTATTGCAAGTTTTATTGGGCTTCGGTTTGTAGATGGACTTCTCGCTCCAACTTGTTTAACCAAAACTGACCGTGGCCAGTTCTTCTATAATGGATTTCCTATTTCTATTGTCCCAGACCAGCGTCTGTGGGATGCAAAAGGAGAGTATTGGAGCTACTACCTCACACCCGAGCAACAAATACACATTTTGAAAGAAAAAACGCTGCCTTGGTTGAATGAAATAACTACCCAGTCCTTAGCAGCTAAGGCCATGTTTGAAATATGGCCCGTTTCAAACGATGATTTGCAATTTGATGCACATTTGGCTGCTGGTGAGTGGGAGCAGGCAGAGCAGGCTATGTCTGCAATCTTGAAGCAACATGCTGATGCACGAGCAAATTGGAAAGAACACTGTACCCATGATAAGTTTGTAAAGCTGGTAGAGCAACAAGAAACAAGAGATGTTCCACTTAAAGCGGCACTCAAAATGGTACAAGAAAAGGATAAAGATACCATTTCAAGCTACTTGAGCGATAACTATAAAAGGAACTGTAAGTTAGCAAAATTCTGCATGAAATAAGGTTTATATGCCGATGGTAATCACATTGCCTCTATGTGCAACTATTAGCAAGAATTTATTAACAAACCGCAGCACCGATTGGTGCTGCGGGTTTTTGCGGACGAGCGATGCTCGCCCCTACATTTTTATTCAACGCCTTGGATTTCCAAGAGTTCCAGTGCCTGCTGGCCGAGGATGGTCAGGGCGATGCTGCCTTTGATGGGGTAAGCATCATAAGCAGAACTGTATCCGCCCTTCAACGGCTGATCGTAGTCGATGGAGATCAGGCCGCGTTTTTCCAAGCGTTGCAAGGCCTGGCTGCTTTCTTCCGGGGACAACTCCCCTTCTTCCAGATACACAGGCTCCATGGATGATGCACTGCGGGCCACAGGTAAAAAGGGAATTTGTCCCAAAAGCCGCAGCATGGTAATTTCTTCAGCGGTCAGCACCAGGGTACTTCCGCAGCCGCCGCAATTTCCGCAACAACCACCGCATCCGCCTTTACAATCGCTCATTGCACTTCTCCTCGCAGTTTCTTTTCCCGGCTCTGACAGGTAAACAGGATCACCTGCTTATCTTCTGCCATTTCTGAAAGGATATTCAGTGCTGTCGTCAGCCGGGTATCGTCAAATCGCACCATGGCATCATCCAAAACCAAGGGTGCTTCCGGTGTCAATTCCTCAGCAACTGCCAGTCGCAATGCCAAATAAAGCTGATCCACTGTTCCGTCGCTGGGCCATTGCACAGAATGGGTCTTGATCTCCTGCTGCATACCCACTTCCAGGCTCAGATCCTCTTTCAGCCGCACCGTTTCATACCGACCGGCGGTGAATTTGCCAAAGAGCTCCTCTGTACGCTTGGCAATTCTGGGAGCGAATCGCCGCTGCAGCTCGCTCGTGGCTTTTCGCAGGGCTTCCTGTGCCACTTCCAATGCCGCGTATGTCTCTTCCAGCCGCCCGATCCGCAGGCGAACCTGTTTCAGTTTGGCTTTTAAGTCCGATTCATGACCCATGGCTTCCGCCTGTCCCTGGTACTGACCCAACCGCAGTTGATTTTGCTTTTGCTCAAAGGCAGCGTTTGTGAGAAGTGTATCGGTCTCGCTGATGGTTTGGGTCATATCATCCGGCTGTGTGGGTGCAGGAACATCCTTGGTCATGGAACGGAGTGTATTGATCTGACTTTCCGCCCGCTGCAAATCCCGGCGGATATCACCCAGCGTTTTCCATTGTTCTGCTATCTGTTCCCATTTGGCCAGGCATACGCCAATGGCTTCGCCATCGGTCAGCTGCTGGAGTTGATTGAGCAAGGCTTCTTTACGCTGATTGAATTCTTCCACCATTTGGCGGTGCTGCGAAAGTGCCTGTTCATATGCTTCCTTGGTCTGCACATACTGCTCAGCGGCAGTGCACCAGTCATTCGGCTGGGTACTGCCATATTTTTCGCAAAGCTGGGAAAGAATCCCTTGACTCTTCTTTCTTTTCGCCTTGCTGATAATCAGCAGTACAATTGCCGCCACCAGCGGGATCGCCGAGCCAATCGCAAGAATGATAGCGAATTCGGGCAGGACAAAAGCCGCCACATCCAGCAAAAGTGCAATAGCAAATGCGATCCACGCAACCGTCAACAGTCCTCGCTGGCCTTTCAACGCTTTTTTCTGTGCTGCAGCCAGGGCGGCATCTGCCTGTGCCTGTTTCACAGCCGCCTGACCGGCGATGCCGACAAAGCAAGGCTGATACATCGGCTCTTGGGGTGCACCGGGCAGCATTTGCTGCTCCATTTGGAGCGACATACTCTCATTGTGCAGTTTTTGCAGTTCCGTACGGGCACGTTCCGCTTCCTCAGCCGAGGGCAGCTTGGCACACTCCGCTTCCATTTCTGCAAGCTTCTTTTGAATCTGATCTCTGCCCAATTCCGCATCCCGGATATGTTGGGTGTCTTCTTGTGCCTGGGCATAGTTCAGAGCGGCCTTATGGTTCTCCAATTTGGCCGACCAGATTTCCAATTCTTTCTGCCGCTCACGAAGCCGCTCTGCCTGGGCGTTCAACTCCTGCAAGAAACGCAACTTTTCTTCCAGGTCGTCCCGTTCTGCCTCTGCCTGGGGCAACAAGCCGGTCTTGTTATAACGGCACTTGTTTTTCAGTTCTTTCAAAGACTGGGCCAGTTTGTCTGCCGCACCGTCTTCATCACCGGTGGTAACCAGATTGTTCAGTCTGCGACGCAGGGCATCATCCTGGGTCACAGGCATGTCGGACAGTTTCAGGAAACCTGCACGAATAAAAACACTCCGCTCCACCCCCAGCAATTCCATACCGCAGTTGGCGGCAGTCAGTTCCGGCACATCCAGGCCGCTTTCCGTCTCATAGGCACGGAATTCGCCAAAAATCACACGACCTCTTGTGCTTCGCTCAATGGTGATGTTTCTGCCCTTCCAGCAGAGGTCCATACGTCCCTCCATGGGTGCACCGGACCAGGGGGCGTACCGCTCCTTATCCGCCAAAGCGGTCTGTGTGGTACGGGCCTTGGTATCGATACCGTAAAGCATAGCCACGATAAAGGCACACCAGGTACTCTTGCCCCATTCGTTGGGAGCTTCAATGATGTTCAGCCCCGGTGTCAGAGTCAGCGTCTGCCGTTCCAGTTTACCAAAGGTGGCTGTCATAGAATAGATCTTCACGGCAGAATCACCTCCTGTCCATCCAGGATCTGGCGTGAAATTTTCGCCGCCAGTTTCACACGCTGCTGGAACACTTCGCTTTCCGTATCCAGTGCGTCGTGGAGCAAGCCGAAATACACACCTTCCAGGCTGTCATCCCCCACTGCACTCCAAAGCTCTGTTTCCGGGATGGTCTTGTCCCGCAGAATCAGGTTCTTCAAATGGGGAAATTGACTGCTTAAATTCTCCAAATTCAATGCGTCAGCATAACCGGTAAAGGTGATCCGGTAGAAATCTTCCGTTGCCACGCCGGGCAAAATGGATGCCAGGGTCTGCTGTGCATCCGTACCCACTTCCACGGCCTCATCATAAAACCGCGGTGTATCCAGAGGACGGAACGCTGCTTTGATTTGTTCGTCAAGTTCCAGCAGAATCACGCCTTTTATGCCAGTCTCGTCGTAGCCGTGACCCATGGGACAGCCGGGCCACGCACACAGGGCATCTCCAGAGCGGAAGCTGTCGTTTTTATGGATATGGCCCAGTGCCAGATAGTGAAGACCGGACAGCCGTACCTGCTGGGGACTCACGGGGCAATAGGGCGAGGATGTATTGGTTGCATCGCCGTGGAGAACGCCTATGTGCCATTTGCTCTGTCCATCCGCCTTGAAGTTTTCCAAGAGTGCAGGGCAATCCATGGACTCATAGCCCGCACCGTAGACGGTGCAGTCCAGATGCGGTAACGAAACGGACTCCATCACAGGATGCTTGAAGATATGCACATTTTCCGGCCAGTTCTCTGCAAAATACGCAGATTTCGGCTGACAAAAATCGTGGTTACCCGGGGTGATGAACACCGGGATCTTTACCTTTTCCAAAGCTTCGTACACCTTGCGAAAAGAATCCTGGGTATACGCACCGTCGAACAGATCACCGGCAAGGAGCATCAGGTCGCAGTTTTCCTGTATGGCCAATGCGGCGATCTTTTCCGGTACTTTTCCCAGCTCCTGCCGCAAAAAACGGGCCTGTTCCTCGCTGCGTCCGGTCATCGGGGCATCCAGATGCCAGTCAGCGCTGTGCAGAATTTTCATCGTTCAGATCCACCCTTTCCGCCTTACGGCATTTTCCTGTCTGCGAGTCTATGGTAAACAGCACCGCTTCCAGTTTGGTGGGGCCGTTTTCCCATTGGTAGCGATTGGGAATATCACCCCGGAACTTTGCGATGGAAAGATCCGGACGGATACCCAAAACCGAGTGGCTGGGTCCGGTCATACCCAAATCGGTCACATAGCCGGTGCCACCCGATAAAACTTGTGCATCTGCCGTAGGCACATGGGTATGCGTACCCCATACGGCACTGACACGGCCATCCAGCATATAGCCCATGGCCAGCTTTTCCGCGGTTGCCTCGGCGTGCATTTCCACAAGAATGATCTTGGTATCGATCTCTTTGAGAATCTTGTCGATGATCAAAAAGGGATTGTCCGGGCCGTAGTCCATATTGCACCGGCCGATCAGATCGATCACCGCCACCGGGCCTGCCTTGGTTTCGTAGATCCCGTAGCCGCGTCCGGGCACCTGGGGTGCAAAGTTGGCGGGGCGTAAAATCCGGGAGCAGTCATCCATATAGGTTGCGATCTCCCGTTTGCCCCAGGTGTGATTACCCATGGTGATCACATCCGCACCGGCGTCCAGAATATCCTCTGCCTGGTCCTGGGTAATGCCCACAACACTGGCATTTTCCCCATTAACGACCACAAAATCCGCATCACATTTGCGTTTCAGGTAACGCAGTGATCTTTTGATCCGGTCCATACCCGGGCCACCCACTACGTCACCTACGGTCAACACTTTCAAATCCAATTTGATTTCCTCGTTTCTGTAACCTACCGAACCGACTTTGCATACTCCGTGGGTGTAACACCCACTTTTTCCTTGAACTGACGGGAGAAATGGTGCACAGTTGAATAATGCAAAATTTCTGCAATCTGCGTGAAGTTCATATTGCCTTCCCGGATCATTTGCTTGCCTTCCTGTATCTTGATGCGGCGGATGTACTCACCCGGCGAAATCTGCAAATTTTTATGGAACAACGCCGTCATATAACTGGGGCTTACATCCACCATCCGGGCCACAAGGGGCACGGACAGTTTTTCCCGGATATGGGTACTGATATACTGCTGTGCCTGGCAGATGGTCTCATTTTCCGAGTTCAGAGAATTGGACGCCATTAGTTTCGTCGCAGGCTCCTGTTGCCGCAACAGTTGCAAAAGCAGTTGTGTCAGCTGTGCGGCAATCATATCCACAGAGAAGGTGTCCATACGCTCCTGCTCCCGGATCATCTGTTGGATCAGCGTCACGCTCGCTTGAGACGGGCGGAGTTTGCGATTCAGGAGAGCGTTCAGATCACCGTCCTGCACTTCAAAGGATAATGTCACATACCGGGGGGCTACATCCATGTCCGCATATTGCATATGCCATTGATTGGCACCGTAAAGCACCATATCCCCCTGTTCCAGCACCAGTTCCTGACCATCGGTAACGGAGTGCATGGTGCCCTGATCCACATAGGTCAGTTCCAACGCGGGATGAGCTTCCCCGGCGAAGAAAAAACCCTTTTCTTTCTCATGATAAAAGAAGGTGTAGATTCCGGATACATGCATATTGCTCTGCACATAATCGCATCCCAAGCGGGACTGTGCATCCACAACACGGGGCTGCTCATCCATGCACAGCAAGGCACCGGCCGGTTCCCGACGCAACGGTGCTAAGTAGAAATAGATACCGGCTGTAATGCAAACAGGCTGGTCAAAATAAAAGGACTCAAACTTTTCACCGTCGCGGGAAGCAGACAAAACCGTCATGCTGCCATCGGGTAAAATCCGGGTATCCGAAACCGCCTGAAAAACGGTTTGCATTTCCCAGTTCAGGTTCACTTGTTCGGTCAGCTTTGCTTCCTGTCGGATGCTGTCGGGATTCAGGTCCGGTTCCCGGACGCCGTATTGGCAAAAAGCAAATTGATTCAAGTGTTGAATCATATTTCTCTACCCCCAATAATACAAGGATGGGGTCACAGGATTGTGACCCCATCATTATACTAAAAAAAGTTGAAAATGGCAAATACTTTATTTCTGATATTCAAACTCAAAGTTATAAATATCCACCGTATCCCCGTCTTGGATGCCCATTTCTTCCAATTTCGCGAATAATCCGCATTTTCTCAACTGCTGATCGAAATAATTTCGAGACTCATAATCGTCGAAATTGATATTTTCCACCAGCCGTTCCAGCCAAATTCCGGTAACCAGCCAAGTGTTTCCGTAGTGATCGATCTCCAAGGCATTGGGATCTGCGATCTCGGGAGCAGCTTCCACATATTCCGGCTCATAAATGGTCACCGGGGGCAATGTGGACAGTCGCTGAGCTACCACACGCATGAGATTTTTGGTGCCCTGTGTCGTACCTGCGGAAATTTCATACAGGTCGCATCCGGCGGCTTCCACCACAGCACGCAGCCGTTGCAGATTATCGCTGTCCGGCGGCAAAAGATCGCACTTATTGGCGGCCACAATCATGGGGCGGGTGCTCAGATCCACGCTGTAATTGGCCAGTTCGTCGCAGATGGCGTTAAAATCTTCCACGGGGTCACGACCCTCGCTGCCGGAAACATCCACCACATGGACCAAAAGACGGCAACGGTCAATATGCCGCAGGAAGTCATGACCAAGGCCTGCACCGTCTGCCGCACCCTCAATAATGCCGGGGATGTCCGCCATTACAAAGGAAACGCCTTCATCCACGTAGATCACGCCCAAATTGGGGAACAACGTGGTAAAATGGTAATTGGCGATTTTCGGCCGGGCGTTGGACGTAACGGAAAGCAATGTGGATTTGCCCACATTGGGGAAACCAACCAGGCCTACATCCGCCAGCAATTTCAGTTCCAGGATCACATCCCGCTCCTGTCCCTTGATGCCGGCCTTGGCAAAACGGGGCACTTGGCGGGTAGGTGTGGCATAATGGGCATTGCCCCAGCCACCGCGGCCGCCTTTGGCAAGGACGAAATCCTCACCGGAAGACATGTCCACAATAATCGCATTTGTTTCTGCGTCCCGCACCACCGTACCTCTGGGCACCTGAACGATCAGGGGTTCTCCTCGCTTGCCGCTCATTTTCCGGCCTTGGCCGTTCATACCGGACTGGGCCGCATATTTACGCTTATAACGAAAATCCAACAACGTGGAGAGGTTGTCGTTGACACGCAGAATCACGCTGCCGCCATGGCCGCCGTCACCGCCGTCCGGGCCGCCGGATGCCACATATTTTTCTCTGTGGAAAGCCACAGCACCGTCGCCGCCTCTGCCGCCGCAGACGGTGATACGGACTTTATCAACAAACATTTCCATCAATCGTTCCTCCTATCTTCGGAACTTTCTGTTGTTTTCAAGAAAAAGGGCTGTCGCAGTTAGTTTGCAACAGCCCTTCGTTTCACATACGCTATTACTGCTCGGCGTACACGGAGCACTGCCGACGATCCTTGCCCTTACGCTCGAACTTGACGACGCCGTCAACCAGAGCGAACAGAGTGTCATCCTTGCCGATACCAACATTGGTGCCGGGATGGATGTGAGTACCTCTCTGACGAACCAGGATGTTACCGGCCAGAACGAACTGACCGTCTGCACGCTTGACGCCCAGGCGCTTGGCCTCGGAGTCACGACCGTTCTTGGTAGAACCGCCGCCCTTGTGGTGAGCGAAGAACTGAATACCAATTTTCAGCATGGTGTTACACCTCCAAAACTTCGATATAATCTGGATAATCTTCCCGGATGCTGATCAGCGTCAGCATCATACCCGCCAGGACAGCCTGAATGGTGTCCTCTTCGTCGCAGGAAGTGGGGAGGGTCAGAGTGATGCGGGCATCCTCTTCTTTGACCCGGACCTTGGCTTTACCGCCGCACACATCATTGATGGTGGCTTCGGCCATGGTCACAATTGCGGTGATGGCAGCGCAGACAATATCTGTGCCTGCTTCACTGTAACCGCTGTGTCCGGAGACGGAGAATCCTGTGATTCGTTCGTTCTCCCTAAAAAATTCGCATCTTGTCATAATTACAGAGCGATCTTGGTGATCTCCACCTTGGTGTAGGGCTGACGATGGCCGATCTTCTTCTTTTCGTTCTTCTTGGCCTTGTACTTGAAGACATGGATCTTCTTGCCCTTGCCGTTCTTAACGACCTTTGCCTCGACGGTTGCACCCTCCACGACGGGAGCGCCGATCTTGGAGTTCTCACCGTCCAGCACTGCCAGAACCTGTTCGAACTTCACGGTAGCTTCAGCCTCAGCCTCCAGCTTCTCGATGTAGATCACATCACCCTCGGAGACGGTATACTGCTTACCACCGGTCACGATAACTGCTTTCATTTCTTTTCACCTACTTTATTTTGTGTAGTCTCGCTCTAAAGGCGGGTGCGTTTGGGCGCACCAACTTAAGCCTGTTCAATGCGGCTGTCCTATTTTAGCATCAACGCAAGTAAAAGTCAAGGCATATTTACAACTTTTTCTTGCCTTTTTTCCTGTATTTTGATATAGTTTTTTCAAACACACAGGAGGCTGGACAATGAAACGGATGATTGGTTTTTTTGCAGCACTGACGCTGCTTCTGGGCGGCTGCGCCCCTGCTGAGCAGCACCTCAGCCAAACACTTTTTTCTATGGATACGGTGATGGAACTGCAGATATGGACGGACCGCGGCGATGATGTAATGAACACTTGCGTCCAGATGCTTCAGAATTTGGAAAAGACCTGGTCTGCAACGGATGAAGATTCCCTTTTGAGCCGCAGAAATGCCGGGGCAGGGGATGTGACACTGGATGATGAGCAGATGGAACTTTTGAACCGGGCGTTGGAGCTGAAAAACTTTACCGGCGGCGCGTTTGACCCAACTATCGGCGCGATCAGTCAGGTGTGGGGCTTTTATGACGGTCAGTACCGGGTGCCGGAAGATGAGGAAGTGCTCCAGGCGATGTTCCGGTCACAGTGGGATCTGGGCGCTGTTATGAAGGGCTACGCCGGCGACGCCTGTGTGAAGCTGCTGGAGGAATCCGGTGCCCGCTGTGGGCTGCTGAATCTGGGCGGCAATATTCAGACCTATGGCACCAAGCCGGATGGCAGACCCTGGAATATTGGAATTCAAAATCCGGATGGGGGAGAATCGGTGGCGGTGCTGTCCATCAACGGCACGATGGCTGTGGTCACCTCCGGGGATTATCAGCGATATTTTGAGATCGATGGGGTAAAATACCATCATATTATCGATCCCAAGTCCGGCTATCCCGCATCTTCCGGCCTGCGCAGCGTGACTGTGATCTGCCGGGATGGAATGACTGCGGATGCCCTGTCCACAGCTCTGTTTGTTATGGGACTGCATAAGGGCAGCAACTTCTGGCGCAATAACGAGGGCTTTGAGGTAGTGTTCATCACTACCGGGGGAGATATCTACGCGACCCAGGGCGTTGCCATTTCGGGATGCGAGTATGAGGTGATTTCCCGTGAAGAATAAACATTGGATAGCGCTGCTGGCGGGGCTGGCAGCGGTGTGTATCCTTTTGAGTCTGCCGTTACTGACGACAACACCGGCACAGCAGGCGCAGGTGTGGTCCGATGGGGAGCTGCTGTATACTCTGGAATTGTCACATGACAGGACGGTTACCGTGGAAAGTGCCCTGGGAACAAATGTGATCACCGTGCGTGACGGCGCCATCGCCGTGACGGAGGCAGATTGTCCGGACCACTACTGTATGGCCCGTGGATGGGTCAAAGGCGGCACACAGATCGTCTGTTTGCCTAACCGCCTGGTGATCCGGTTTGTGGGCGAGCAAAGCATCGATGGCGTTGCAGGATAATATTTTCGAAAAAAGCAGAAAAAGGGGTTGACAAATGCGTTGCCCTCCGTTATAATGACCTAGCGCCTGGACGATTAGCTCAGCTGGTAGAGCATGCGCTTGACGTGCGCAGGGTCAGCGGTTCGAGTCCGTTATCGTCCACCATGAAAAGGCCACCCATTGGGTGGCCTTTTCTTTTTTGTTGTATAAGCCCCCGGCACGGCTGGGGGTTCCAAAAAGGCCCAGTCCGGCCGCAGCGGAAAGCCTCCCCTGTGTAAGGGGAGGTGGGCAGTGCGCACACTGGGCGGAGGGGTTGCTTTTTTTACAATCCCCCAGTCACGCT
>JAZOBY010000017.1:0-2835 GCA_045596215.1 Faecousia sp. | reverse complement strand
GTCTCAGTCACAGTGTCGTCTGCTTTTGCTTCGATTGCGGGAATGCCTGTCACAGGAGTCATGGACAGGACCATTGCCAAAACAACCAGAAAGCTCAGCAATCTTTTGATGTTTACATGCATTTTCTTGTTTCCTCCTAACAAAAAAATTTGATTAAACGGTGGGGGTGTGTCCCCTCAGGTACAAATCCCGTCCGGTAGCCAAAAAACCTATATGTCACGCTGAAGCGTTCCGGGATCAACGGCATTTCCCGGCTTAGGCTTCAGAATGACAGATGGGCCTTTTGGCTTCCCCCCGGTTCCGATGCCACATATGTAAGGAAACGGAGGGCCAGACAGGGGTTTTCCCTGTTGTTTAAAAAGTTTTATGTGCGCCGAATGGGTACAAAATCCCCATAGGGACAAACACTTACTATATTTATACCATCTTTTCTACCATTTTGCAAATGTTTTTTTATACATTTTTTACAAAACCTATATATGCTATGGAAAATGGTGGAAAAGCCCTATCTATAGACGTATTCCAAATTTTCCGGGTGCATTTCGTGCACCTTGCACAAAGGGGAATCCCTCCGTCTTCGCCTGCGGCGAACCCACCTCCGGGCCCCTTTTGTCCGCTTTGCGGACATTTTCCCCGCTGACGGGGAAATCAACCCTCATCAGAGGGAGGCTTGGGAGCGAAGGTGAGCATCCGCCCCCCATAAAAACAACCCGCCGGGGCAGGTGCCCCGGCGGGTTTCATTTTGGAGATTAGACAGCAGCGTCCATATCGGTGTCTTCCGGTGTGGTGCCTTCGCCATCATTCACTTCGATCTCGTCGATGTTCTCGAAGTCGTCAGCGTAGTCGCTCATACCGTAGTCATACCACTGTTCAAAGAATGCCTTGATATTTTCCTGATCGTCGGCATAGTCAGCCCAGTTCTGGTCGATGGCGGTGAGCACATCGTACAGGCTCCAGGCGGTGCCGGCTTTCTTGCCCACGTTCTCGTTATCCGCAACCAGGACCTCTGCTGCGCCGTCGCCGTCCAGGTCCATCTCGATGTAAGCGTTGGCATAAATCTTCATCTTGCCGAACTGTGCGTTCCGGGCAGCAGCGCGGGTATCCTTGAAGATGCCAAAGACGGAGCCGGAGGTTGCAGAAACGGTGTTGTTTTCACCGAGGGTGAAGTTCGTCAGTCTGGTGCGTGCGTCGTTTGCGCCCAGGACTGCGCCGGGCATATCCTGCACGGACAGGATGACGCCGTAAGCGGAAATCTGCGCTGCCAAAGTTGCATCGCACTGATACTTGGCATTGTAGTAAATGCCGGCTTGGCTGGTTCTCAGGCTCACGCTGCTGACCTTCATAGCCAGACGGTGGGTGGAGGTTGTGCCGTCCACGGTGATAGTGATATAGCGGTTACCGCCGAAGGTCACGTCCCGGGCAATGTCCACGCCCTCGTAGGACCAAACGCCAAAGAGCTCGTAGGTATCATTGGCAGTATCGATGGGATACAGCGTACCGGTACCGGAAACAGCAAGGTTCTTGCCGGCGATATCTACGTAGTAGTTGCCGCCTGCCAGCGTCAGGGTTTCTTCATCACTTAATATAATGTATGCGCCGTCAGCAAAGTTCTGCTCGGTGTAAGCCAGGACAGCGTCGGCGTTGTCGCCATACCAGACAACCTCACCGCCGGATACGATACCGGCTTCTGCCTTGACTGTCATCTGCATTGCTACAATGCCGAAGGGACCAACAATGTCCAGGCTGGAGATATAGCCCTTCACGTCATCCACGTTGTCGCAAGCCACGGTGAAGGTCTGGCCTACAGTCAGACCGGTCAGAGCAACGCTGGAGCCCTCGGTCAAGCCGGAGATGTCCACAAGAGAATCGGTGGTGCCCAGATTCAGGCTCTCAATCACGGTCTTGCCGGACACGGTCAGCACGTTCGTCTCGTTGCCCATATCGACAGCGGGACCGACGCAGCCGGGAAGCGTGGTCATCACGATGTTACCATAAATATAGGTATCGGATTCATTGGGGACATCCACGTTGCCGCTGTTTTCCAGAACTGCGCCAACGGTGGCGCCGGTGATGCCGCCGGTAACAGTGGCAACGTCGCCGGTGTTGAGGAAGTGCGCCTGCTGGGTAATGCGGAATGTGGAGGTTGCGGCGTCACCGGTAGCGGTCACATCGCAGCCGTTGAAGTTAAAGTGCAGCTTGTCGTTCAGGGACAGGAGCTGGGTAGTGTAGGTGATGTCCTCAGAGAGGTAGAAGTGGTGGGTGGGAACGCCGGAAGCATTCAGCTTATTCTCATTATCATAGTAGCCGTTTTCTGCTACGTGGGCATTGTAGTCAACCCAATCCACGATATCGTCACATACGGAGCAGTATGCCTTGCCGGCATAGTTCCAGGGGTCAAACACGTCGGCGGTGGGCTGTGCAAGCAGCAGCTTGCCGTCAGCCAAAGAAATCTCAAAGCCGTCTGCAGTGGTCAGGGTGCCGGTGAGGGCGCCTTCCACAACTGCATTGTCGGTGCTGACGGTATTGTTGGTAACCAGGGCGCCATCAACATCCAGAATTGCAGAGCCGGTCCAGCCTTCATGGAAGGTAACAAGGCCAGCGCCGGACAAAGCAATGGTGTCAGCAACAGCCTGATCGTACATATGCAGCTTGCCCTGTGCCAAAGTCACCTTACCTTCCAGCTTGGCATTGCCATGGAGGTGATACTGGCCACCGGTAGCACCGATTTCGACACCGTAAGTACCAGCTGCCAGATAGGTGCCGCCGTACAGATGGGTATTGCCGGTATCGGAGTAGAACAGACCTCTTGTATGGGTGCTCTGCAATGTGCCGCCG
>JAZOBY010000016.1:0-2291 GCA_045596215.1 Faecousia sp. | reverse complement strand
CAGAACCTGATGAAGGCACTGTACAGCTATCATGTGGCTGCCAAGGCAATTGCGGCATAATCATCTATAATGTAGGGGCGACCTTTGGTCGCCCGCGGGCGTGCAATGCACGCCCCTACGTTCCTGCAACGTAGAATAATGTACAAAATAACCCGCGTGCGGGAGCATTGCCCCGGCACGCGCTTTCTATATACCCCATCGCTTAATTCCGATTTACCGAACAGGCCAATATTTTGCATACAAAATATTGGGCGGGCGACCAAAGGTCGCCTCTACGGCCACTATCGATAACTGTTCGCTAAATTTCGATTTATCGGTGCATTATTAGACGCAGTGGCGTTACCGGGCGGGTTTGGGAAATACCGATTACCACCCAGTGTTCACGCGAAATTGTCTGCGGGCACTGCCCGCTAAATTGGAAATTTGGGGGATTATTCCATTCGGAACAGGGGGCTGTCAAGGTCAATGATGGTATCCAGCTCTATGGCGGTGCCGTCGGTCAGGTGAAGGAGCCGTTCATTGGCATCCACCTTCTTTACCTGTCCACTGACATGGACATACGCACCGCCGTCCTTACGTTCGTCGGGAACGTAATAGCAAACCGTTATTTCCGGCTGCCGGTGGATATGCTCCATCAGCAGCCTTTGCTTGCAGTCCAGAATATATTTCTCGTTCTCATCCAGAAAGATCTGCCGCTGGGTCAGCCGCCCGGTTTCCTCTATGACCGCCTCATAGCCGGTCAGAGCGGCGAAAGGAGAGAACTGCGCTGCCCGGTCCTGCATGGTCATACGGGGATGCCGGGAGGATGTGGGGTGGGGCAGGTGGATGATATCGTCATAGGAATTCATGCCTTGTGAAATCAATCCTTTCATAAAATCAAAACTTCTTCTAATAGATCCCGATTATTGCGTGGTTTTTCACCGAGGAAGTTTGGATTTCCTTTTGCAACTTACAGGTTCATGTTTATTTGGTGCTGTTTATTATACCACGGAATTGTGACTTTTTCTACCTTATTTGTAGCAATAGAAAAGGTGGTGTCAAATAAAACCGACACCACCTTAAATTTTTTATTCTTCCTCCGCTCGTGTTAGCTCATATACCTTACCAACCTCGGCGGTGCCTTTGCCACCGATCAGCGTCAAATTATCCCCATCAACTGTATAGGTGTATTGGCAATCGGTAACGTAGTCCAAAGCGAAATCGAGGTACAGCGTATCGTCCTCTGTTTTGTATGTAAATTCAAAGTGATTGCTTACGTCGAGGCACATACAGCCCTTACCCTCGCCGTCAAATTCATACTCGGTATATTGGTCGTAGTGCCATACGCCGGAAAGGTCCGCGTTATCATAATTTCCACCGGCACAGCCCCTACATATCAAAACAATAATCAAAATCAGCACGGCAAGAGCTAAAACAGATACAACAGCAATTTTACGCTGGCGTGCTTTGCGTTTTTTTGCACGCATTCGTTTAGGAGCTAAGTATCTTCCCGGACGAACTGTTGTTCGAGCCTGCGGTGATGATTGCCTTTGTGTCGGGTTGTTTCCATTGCCTTTGTTACATATTTCTAAGAATTCGTTATATTCTTTATCTTTGTCGTTCACTGATTAAAACTCCTTGTTTTCTAACCTCTCTCCAAAACGGCAAAGCGAACTTTGCCGCTTTGGAGAGAGGACTATCCGATTACGGATAGCCTCTCGATAAGTTACCAGAGTTTAGATTTGCCCTTGAAATGGAGATTCAATCTATTTACATCCATAATGTTAACCTGAGTATCTCCTGTTACATTTGCACAATCAAACTCATATCCTGTAAGTGTAATTTTTTTCTTGAAATGTAAGTTTGCTCTGTTTACGTCCATGATGTTGATCCGACCGTCACCGGTAATATCGCCCTTGAGGTGGATCTTGGCATCCAGGGGGATGGGACTATTACCAACAACCACGGTATACTCACGGGTGACGTGATTTGCTTTGCTGACCTTCATGGTGTAGGTTCCGGCTTCAACGCCTTCGAAAGAGTACATCGCATGGGTTCCGGTCAACGTAATGCTAAAGGCAGGTATTTCCGACCCGGACGGGAAAAGCTGAACGGTGGTCTTTTCCGACTCCTCGCCGAAGCTTGTCACCATGCCGCTGACGGTAACGCCGGGGGCATCGCCCAGAACGGGATATTCATCATCCTCGCCCTGCGTCCAGTGGCCGTTGTCCAGCAGTGCCAGCACCGTACCGTCGGCAAACTGGTCAGCTGTTTTGTACGTGGAGCCGTCAAGCACATCTGTCTCGCTGTCG
>JAZOBY010000015.1:0-8364 GCA_045596215.1 Faecousia sp. | reverse complement strand
CCTCTTCGAGTCCTATATCTGAATACCATACCAAAGACAAACGCCACCCTGTCGGGTGGCGTTTGTCTTTGGTGGACGATATAGGACTCGAACCTATGACCTTCCGCACGTCAAGCGGATGCTCTAGCCAGCTGAGCTAATCGTCCAGGCACATGACGGATTATACCGCAGTAAATATGGTTTGTCAAGCATTTTTTTGCAAAAAACAAAAATCACGAAAACCGTGTCATTACGAGCCAGGGTTTTCTTCTTTTGGGATTGCCACACCAGTAACCACGGGTCACTGGTTCGCAATGACAGTTTTCGGCACACGCAAAAGACCGCCGCCGGCGGTCTTTTCGCTTACTTTTTCAGTGCGGCTTTCACCAGCTGGGAAAGCTCCGGTGTGGTCTTGACGGGGCTTGCGATCATCTGCTGAGGGCAGACGATGGCACACAGGCCGCAGGAGGTACACTTGGTATGATCAATGATAGCCAGATTGTCCTCAACCCGAATAGCATCATAAGGGCAAGCCTTGACACATTGGCCACAGCCGATACAACCGGCAGAACAACCCCGGATCGTGGTTGCTCCTTTAGCTTTGGATGCACAGGCGATAATGGTGTAATGGTTATATTCCACAGGCACGATCAGATTCCGGGGGCAGACCTTGGCACAGGCCATACAGCCTACGCATTTGTCTCTGTCTACCTTGGCGATGCCGTCCACCACATGGATGGCATCGTACTTACAGACTGTGGTACAAGTACCGAAGCCAAGACAACCGTATTTGCAGATCAGCGGGCCTCGGCCGGCAACCTTGGTGGCCGCCAGGCAGTCCTTGATTCCCTCGTACTCACCCTTTTGCCGGGCACCGGTATGCTTACCGTTTTCATCGATACCTTTATAGCCTTTGCACCGCACCAACGCAACTTTCCGCTCCGTTTTCTCTGCGGTCAAACCCATAACAGCAGCCATGGTCTGGGCACATTCATCGCCACCGGCGGCACACTTGCCGATCTCTGCCTTACCGTTCAAAACTGCCTCAGCATAACCGCCGCAACCGGTATATCCGCATCCGCCGCAATCCGCACCGGGCAGACATTCCCGAAGTTCCTGCAACCGGGGATCTTCTTCCACATAAAACACCTTGGAAGCAATGGACAAAATCAGGCCGAACAGCAGTCCCAGACCGCCAAGGGCCAATATTGCAATCAAAATATCCATATTTCCCCCTCCTTACAGTCCGGAAAAACCCATAAATGCCAACGCCAGCAGTCCGGCAGAAATCAACGCCATGGGTGTGCCCTTGAAGGGCCTGGGGCAGTCCGATTTCTCAGTGCGTTCCCGAATAGATGCAAACAGCACGATGGCCAGAGTAAAACCCAGACCGCCGCAGAAGCCGTTGAAAACGCTTTGCAGGAAATCGTAGCCTGTCTGCACATTGATCAGTGCAACAGCCAACACAGCACAGTTGGTGGTTATCAAGGGCAGATAGATGCCCAATGCATCATACAATGCCGGGATCTTCTTTTTCAGGAACATTTCCACCACCTGGACGATAGATGCAATGACCAGAATGAAAGCCACAGTCTGCATATATTCCAGATCCATAGGCAGCAGTATGAAGCTGTTAACCAACCAGGTTGCCGCAGAGGCGATGGCCATAACGAAAGTAACTGCCACACCCATGCCCAGTGCTGTTCCCAACTTCTTGGAAACGCCCATGAAAGGGCAAATACCATAGAATTTCACGAGAATGAAATTTTCAGTCAGAAGTGCGGCCAACAAAATGCCCAACAAACTTTGTATGTATTCGTTCATTTTGCTGCCTCCTTCTTCTTATTCAGCCGTTTTTGCAACCATTGGAAACCTGCAATCAAAAAGCCCAAGGTCAGGAAACCGCCCACAGGCATTACCATCAGCATGGCCGGATATCCCTCGGGGATGATGCGAATACCCTCTCCCCCATTGAGAATACCGCTGCCAAAAGTGCCGTTGCCCAGGAATTCACGGACAACACACATACAGGTCAGGGCAATTGTGTAGCCAAGGCCCTGGCACAGACCATCCACAGCCGATGCCAGTACGCCGTTTTTCGAAGCAAAGGCTTCCGCCCGGCCCAGCAGGATGCAGTTAACCACGATCAGCGGAATAAACACACCCATGCTTTCCGACAAGGCCGGAATGAACGCCTGCAACAGCAGATCCAGGGCCGTCACAAAGCCGGCAATGATGACCACATAAGATGCAATACGGATTTGGCTGGGAATCACCTTGCGAAGCAAGGAAATCAAGATATTGGAACAGGTCAGAACGATGGTAACGGAGAGACCCATACCAATGCCGTTAAACAAGCTTGTGGTAATGGCAAGCACAGAACAAAGGCCCAAAAGTTGGCTCAAAACCGGGTTTTTGGTCAGCAAACCCTCTCGCAGTTGTTTCTTAACATTCATTTGCTGCCCACCTCCCCGAGAAAGCCATTCACTACGAAGTCAACAGCGGTCTGTACGCCCAGGGTCACTGCCCGGGACGAAATGGTAGCACCGGTCAGTGCGTCCAATTTACCGCCATCTTTGGAGAGCTGAATTTCTCCGGCAGTCAAACCGACGAACTGGTCACGGAATGCATTGCCCTTGGCGTTATCCGCCGCAGCTTCTGCACCCAAACCCGCAGTTTCTGTCTGGGAAATGATGCTGATGCCAGTGACTTTTCCATCCAGGTCTACGCCGACCATCATCAAAATCTCGCCGTCAAAACCGTTGGGTGCAACTTCTACGGCAAAGCCGTATTCAGAAGCATACGCGTTACGGACGATACCCAGATCCACATCTTCCGGCAAATCCATTTTTTGTGCTTCGCCTTCCAGAACCTGAGCAATAGCCGCTTGGGTCTTTTTCTGCTGTGCCATGGCGATGCGATCCTCAGTAATTGCATTCACGCCTGCCAATGCCGCAGCAACACAGACACAGATGATCAGCAGAATACCACCGAGCCGAAGGGTGTTGAAGAGGTTATTTTTCATGCCTTCGCCCCCTTCCTTTGGATGCCATACTTTCTGGGACGGCCCACTTTATCCAGCAGCACCACGCAGGTGTTCATAACCAAAATCGCATAGCTGACACCCTCGTTATAGCCGCCAAAGTAGCGGATGACCATGGTGATCACACCGCATCCAATACCAAAGATCACCTGACCCCATTTGGTAACCGGGCTGGTAACATAGTCCGTAGCCATGAAGATTGCACCCAGCATCAGACCGCCGGAGCAAAGCTGCATGGCTGCCCACACAAAGCGATCATGTCCCATAGGAAACACAAATGCAATGATTGCAACTGTGCCCAGATATGCCAGCGGAATCCGCACAGAAATAATCTTACGAAGCAGCAGATACGCACCACCAATGAGCAAAAGCAGCACAGATGTTTCGCCTACACAGCCACCCACATTGCCCAGGAACATGGACAGCAGGGAGTCTGCCGGCAGCTGGCCCTGATGCATGGCCGCCAAGGGCGTGGCCTCCGTTACCGCATCCACCCACTGGGCATTCTGGAAGCCGGAGGACATGAGCACCGGCCAACTGAACATAAAAGCACGGGCGGCCAACGCAGGGTTCATGAAATTCTTACCGATACCGCCAAAAAGTTGCTTAACCACAATGATGGCAAAGAAATCGCCGATGAGCAAACACCACAAAGGAATGGTGACCGGGCACACAAAGGCCAGCAGCACGCCGGTAACCACAGCGGACAGGTCGTATACTGTGGAATCCAGATGGAGCAATTTGCGGTACAGCCACTCAAAGAAAGCACAGGCTGCCGCAGAAACTGCCGTTACCAGCAATACCTGAGGGCCAAAGAAGTACACACTGCCGATCAGTGCCGGGGTCAGGGCAATCAGCACATCCCTCATGATCTTCTGGGTGGTAAGATTGCCGTGAGCATGAGGAGAACTGGAAACAGTCAACTCATAGAAATATTTCATAGATGCCATGACTGTTCCTCCCTTACTTTTGATCCCGCACCCGTTGTTTACCAGTGCGAAGAGACTGTACCAGCGGAATGGTAGCCGGGCAGGTATATGCACAGCAGCCGCATTCAATGCAGTCCATAATGTTGAGCTTTTGCAATTCTTCCACATCAGCCGACCGCTCTGCCTGGTAAAGCATCAGCGGCATCAGTCGCATGGGACACACGTCCATACATTTTCCGCAACGGATACAATGGGGATCGGATACCGCCACCCGGTTTTTGATGCCCAAAATTGTTACGGCGTTGGTTCCCTTGGTAACCGGAACGCTCAAATCAAACTGTGCCACGCCCATCATCGGGCCGCCGGACAGGACCTTGTAGGGATTTTCGCTGTGGCCCACTGCATCAAGCAAATCGTTAAAGGATGTACCGATGGGGGTCATCAGGTTTTTCGGCTCCATGACGATGTCACCGGACACGGTAACGATCCGGTGGGTCAAGGGACGGCCTTCATACACCGCATCGTAGATTGCCTTACAGGTAGCTGCGTTGAATACCGCACAGCCCACAGCCGCGGGCAATCCACCGCTGGGAATCTGCCGACCGGTCACCGCCTGGATCAGCTGCTTTTCCGCACCCTGCGGGTACTTCGCGGGCAGCAATTTCAATGTAATGGCATCCTGGCCCTGCAAATGCTCCTGCAGCGTCTGGGCCGCCACCTTTTTGTTGTCTTCGATTGCAATAAACGCTCTGTTCAGTTGCAGAAGCTGCATGACGATCCGCAGACCGGACAGCATCTGCTCCGGGAATTCCTGGCACAGCCGGTCATCCGCTACTATGTAAGGCTCACATTCGGACACGTTGACGATCGCAGTATCCACCTTGCCAAGACCGGAAGAAAGCTTCACATGGGTGGGGAATGCCGCACCGCCCATGCCCACAATTCCGGCATTGCGAATGATATCCAACAGTTGCTCCTGTGTCAGGTTTTGTACCTGCTCCGCAGTGCGGGGCTGCACATCCGGACACAGGGTGTCATTATGGTCGTTTTGGATTACTACACTAAGCACCATGGTACCACCCGCATGGGGACGCATCTCCACCGTTTTGACTGTACCGGATACGGGAGAATGGATAGGAACGCACAATCCCTCCCCATCACCAATGCGCTGACCCACCGTCACAGTATCTCCTTTTTTCACCAAAGGCGTACAAGGCACGCCAATGTGCTGGGACATGGGAACTACCAAAATATCCGGGGCTGGAAATGTCTGAACCGGTATGTGTTCGGCATACCATTTATGCTTTTTTGGATGGATGCCACCGTAAAATGTAAATGCCATCGTCTTTCACCTCGAAGCTAAATCAATGTGATTATATCATAACTGTTTTGGGAACTTTTGTCCAGAAAAAGTTTCGAATTCTCCCACAAAACGGCAATAAAGTACAGTTTTATCGATATGTTTCGTTTGAATAATCCCGAAAAAGCACTTTACAGAACCCACAAAATCTATTATGATAGTATCAATATGAAAAATAGGGGTATGTTATGGAATTGCAGAAGCTCAAGTTTCAAAATGCGGATCTGCTTGTGATTGCCGCAGTCGTACTGATTGCGGTGCTGATTACTGTCCCCTTCCTGTTTCCCGGAAGAGGCAGTGAAGACGCAACCGTGCAGATCTATCAGGACGGGCAACTGATACACGAAGTGCCTTTGCAGGAGAATATGACGATAACCATCCCGGGACAGTATGAAAACGTGGTGCAGATTCAAAACGGTAAAGTCGCCATTACCCAAGCGAACTGTCCCGGTAACGACTGCGTACATACCGGCCCGGTCAGTACACCGGGAGCAAGCATCGTGTGTCTGCCAAACCGTGTGGAGATCCGCATCGTTGGATCCAGCGGCGTGGATCTGGTAGTGGGGTGATCGGCATGAAAAAGACGAAACATCTCACCCTGTGCGCCGTCCTCATTTGTCTGGCACTGGTGCTTTCTTATGTGGAACATCTGATTCCCCTGCACCTTTTGATTCCCTTGCCCGGTATCAAGCTGGGTCTTGCCAACATTGTAACCCTGATCACCCTGTATCTGCTTGGGGCAAAAAGTGCGTTTACCGTTTTGGTGCTTCGCTGTGCTCTGGGTGCGGCGTTTGGGGGTGGTGTTACCGGTTTCCTGTTCTCTGCCACCGGCGGATTGCTGGCCATGGCGGTGATGACTGCCGCACGGCACATGAAAAAGCTGTCTATTTACGGTGTGAGCATTCTTGGGGCCGCATTTCATAATATTGGACAAATACTGATTGCCATGGTGCTGATGCGTTCCGTCTATGTGGCTGCTTATCTTCCCTATTTGTTAGGCGTTGCGATCTTCACTGGTTTGTTGACTGGCTCCGCATGCACCGGGACGCTTCGTGCTCTGTACGCCATCGGCAAAAACCGAAAGGGGGCATCCGTATGAAACGAATGCTCGCCCTTGTCCTTGCAATTTTTCTTCTGTCCGGCTGCGGCGTTTTTCCAAAGCAGCAGCAATACAACGCTACTTATCTGGACGTTTTCGATACGGTAACCACCGTTGTGGGACGGGCAGAAAATCAAGAGGCCTTCTCCTCTGCGGCAAAAGAAATTCACGATGCTCTGCTGGAATATCACAAACTTTTTGACATCTATCACGATTATGACGGCCTGGTAAACCTGAAAACTGTCAACGAACAGGCGGGAATTGCACCCCTTACCGTGGATCATCGCATCATCCAGCTGCTTTTGGAATGTAAACGCGCTGCAGAATTTACGGACGGAAAAGTCAACGCAGCTATGGGCAGTGTCCTGAAATTATGGCATCAGGCCCGGACGGACAGTCTGAACGATCCGGAAAACGCCTATCTTCCCGATCAGGCTGCATTGGAAGAAGCTGCAAAGCATATGGATTTTAACTGTGTCGTCATTGACAAAACCAATTCCACCGTTTTTTTCACCGATCCGTTGGTACAGCTTGACGTAGGTGCCATCGCCAAAGGCTGGGCCACGGAACAGGTAGCAAAAACCGCTCCCGAGGGGTTACTCATCAGCGTAGGCGGCAGCGTACGTGCCACAGGAGCCAAGGACGAAACCGGGACGGCCTGGAAAGTGGGCATTCAGAATCCGGACGGGGATGGCTACCTGCGTACCGTTTCCATAACCGGCGGGTGCATCGCCACCAGCGGAGATTATCAACGCACCTACACAGTGGACGGTATAGCCTATCACCATATCATAGACCCGGCTGCTTTGTACCCCGGCGAGCTTTGGCGTAGTGTCACCGTTTATTGTGCGGATGCCGGCATAGCGGATGCCTTGACCACTGCTTTGTTTCTTCTGCCCAGGGATGCGGGTCAATCGCTTTTGGACCAATGCGATGCCCAGGCCATGTGGGTAGATGCCTCCGGCCAATGCTATTACAGCCCTGATTTTCCTCAATAACGATACAAGCCCCCCGACAGTAGTCGGGGGGCTGTGTTTTACAAATTATTCTTCGTCGTTCTTGGCGTCTTCGATGATCTTTGCCTGTGCCGCCTTGGGAACTTCCTCATAACGGACAAAGGACAGAGTGAAGGAGCCTCTTGCCTGAGTCATAGCACGCAGGTCGATGGCGTAGCTGCCCATTTCAGCCATGGGAACTTCTGCTTCCACAACGGTGTTGCCATCAGCATCGGGATTCATGCCCATGGGACGGCCACGACGCTTGCTCAGATCGCCCATCACGTCGCCCACGTAGGACTCGGGAACAGTAACTGCCAGTGCACCCACAGGCTCCAGCAGAGTGGGCATTGCGTTGGGCATAGCTTCCTTATAGGACAGGATAGCAGCCAGCTTAAATGCCATTTCGTTGGAGTCAACAGGGTGGTAAGAACCGTCGTACAGGGTTGCTTTCAGGTTAACCATGGGGTAACCTGCCAGGGGGCCCTTCATAACGGCTTCTTGCAGACCCTTTTCAACAGCAGGGTTGAAGTTCTTGGGCACAGCACCACCAACAACGGCCACATCAAAGATCAGGTCATCCTGCTCTTCCTGGGGCTCAAAGCGGACCCAAACGTCACCGAACTGGCCGGAACCACCGGTCTGCTTCTTATGACGGCCGTGGGCTTCTACGGTCTTCTTGATCTTTTCACGGTAAGCAACCTTTGCCGGGCTGAGGACTGCATCCACGCCAAAGCGGGACTTCAGCTTGGAAACCAGCACATCCAACTGCTGATCGCCGGTGCCGGAAACAACCATCTGCTTGGTTTCGGGGTTGTGGATGTAGCTGAAGGAGGGATCTTCCTCGTTCAAACGGGCAAGACCTGCGGCAACCTTTTCTTCCTGACCCTTTGCCTTGGGAGCAATTGCCATAGAGTAGCAAGCCGGAGCATAGGGAATCTGCTTCAGAGAGACGACCT
>JAZOBY010000014.1:0-4268 GCA_045596215.1 Faecousia sp. | reverse complement strand
ATTTAAGAAAACAACAAACCCGAACGTTTCACCGATTGGTAAAAGGTTCGGGTTTGAATGTTTTGGTACACCGGAAGGGACTCGAACCCCCAACCCTCGGAACCGGAATCCGATGCTCTATCCATTGAGCCACCGGTGCATCTGCTTGACAGCTCAACCATTATAGCAACATTTGGTTCGTTTGTAAAGGGGTAATTTTGCTTATTTTGCCGACAGGTCCACACTTCTGCGGAGCATGGACATTGCCGGAACCTGCCGGGGCAGCTTCATATAAAACTGCATCTGCGGCGTTTTGGGTTCGGGCAAGGAATTGCCGTCCAGATCTGTAATGGATGTGGCGGTGATGTTCATGGGCCGGAAATCCGGACCCACTACTTCCAATTCGTCTCCCTGGCAGAACTTATTATTCAGACTGCAAAGAGCCAGGCCGTTTTCGTCGCAGGATTCCACCTTGGCACAGATCTGCCATTCCCGCAAATATCGGGAATTTTCCGTATATTGTCCCGGGTGGCCGTAATAAAAACCGGTGGAATAGACCCGGTGGGACACATGTTCCACTTCGTCACGCCATACGGGATCGATTTCCCGTCCGGCGGCCACATCGTCAATACAATGGCGGTATGCACCGGTGACAATGGCTGCATAGTAAGCGGATTTTGCCCGGCCTTCGATTTTGATACAATCGATGCCGGCTTCCATCAGATCTTTCAGGTGGTCGATGGTACACATATCCCGGGAATTGAGGATGTAGGTGCCCTTTTCGTCCTCATAAACAGGGAAGTATTCCCCGGGACGCTTTTCTTCCATCAGTGCGTACTGATAGCGGCAGGGCTGGGCACAGGCACCCCGGTTGGAGTCCCGGCCGGTCATATAATTGCTCAGCAGGCAACGGCCGGAGTAGCTGACGCACATGGCACCGTGGCCAAAGGTTTCGATTTCCAATTCTTTCGGCGTTTTCTGCCGGATTTCCGCAATCTCTCCCAAGCTCAGTTCCCGGGCCAGAACCACTCGGGTTGCACCCAGGTCATACCAGGCACGGGCACATTCGTAGTTGGCAATGGATTGTTGCGTGGAAACGTGCAACTGACAGCGGGGTGCATATTTTTTCGCCAGGGAAAATGCACCCATATCCGCCACGATCAGCGCATCCACGCCGGCATCATTCAGCCGTTCCAAATATTCAGGCAAATTGCAGATCTCATTGTTGCGGGGCATGGTGTTGACGGTGACGTGTACCTTTACTCCGTATTCATGGGCAAAGCGTACGGCTACCGGCAATTCCTCCGGGGTGAAATTCCCGGCGAAAGAACGCATGCCGAAATCCGTTCCGGCCAGGTATACGCTGTCCGCACCGTACAGAACGGACATTTTCAGCCGTTCCATATCCCCGGCGGGACTGAGTAATTCTATCTTTTTCATATTATTCCAGGCTATCCAGGAACTCCTGGTGCTCCTTATAAGTCTTGGAGAAGTGGTGCAGGCCGGTGCTGGGATCCAAAGCATAGTAATAGTACTTGGTATCCGTGGGGGCGAGAGCGGCCTGAATGCTCAGCAAGCTGGGGTTACAGATGGGGGTGGGGGGCAGACCCTTATATTTATAGGTATTATAGGGGCTGTCCAGATCCTTGTCGATCACATCATTCTTACCACCCTGGGCATAGACGATGGTAGCATCGATGTTCAGATAGGGGTGGGCGGAAGCGTTATTCAAACGGTTGTAAATAACGGAAGAAATGTCGTAGTTTTCGCTACTGCCGGCACTTTCCTTTTCAATCATGGATGCGACGATCATGATTTCATAAAGGCTGTACTTGGAGTTTTTTACATAGCCTTTCAGCTCGTCAGTAAAAATATCGTCGAAACGGGCCAGAAAACGGCGGAAGACGCCCTGTGCACTGTCGCTGATATAGAAATCATAGGTGTCCGGGAACAGGAAACCTTCCAGAGGGTATTGTGCGTTGGTGTTGGAGCCTTCCAGGAACCAGTAATCACTTTGCACCTCGTAGGCTTCCAATTCTTCCACGGTGCAGACACCCTTTTCTTCCAGAAGGGCGAAGATTTGGGCACAGGTGTAACCTTCGGGAATGGTAACCGTCACCGTTTCCCGATAGGAAGACGTGGCAGACATGCCCTTGACCAAGGCATTGTAGTCGAATTTTGTGTTCAGTTCAAACGTACCGGCACTGATCTTTTCGTCGGCACTGCTCAGCGACGCATAGAAGCGGAACAGCTCCCGATACTGGATCAATCCGGCGTTGTACAATTTATCCGCGATGGCATCAATATCGCCCACTTCGGCGTTGGTGATGGTGATGGTGGTGACCCGGTCTTCCCGGCCAAAGGCCAGTACGTCCGTGGCACAGATCCAAAGGAGCCGGCCAAAAGAGATACCGCAGACTACCACGATGCCGATCCAGATCAGCACAGAAGCCAAATGGGGCAGGCCAAAGAGACCGTAGCCGTTTTTCTGCTTGGGACGGACTTTCCGCAGGGAATCTTCCGGAATTTCTTCCTGTTCAGACACCTCGGGTTCTTCCTCCCAGTGGACGGCTGCTACAATTTCCGGATCCTCAAAGGCAGGCTTGGGTGTTTCCGGTTGGATATACTCGGGCTGTGCGACCACATCTTCCAGATCCCACTCGTCCTCTTTGGTCTCCCGGATGATCCGTTCCAATTCCAGATCTTCCACGCTGCGGGAAAGATCAGCGATAGCATCCTCACCGTAATCGGACGAAGCAAGCAGGTCGTCCAACCAGCTGGTATCATCCCCGGAAGAGGGGTTCAGATTTTTGTTATCCATAATTCGTTCCTCCTGTTAGCGGATGACGATTTGCTGTGCAATGGTATCGGCAACATCCTGACCTTTCAATGCTTCAATGAGTGCCAGACCAAAGGGAATGGCACAGCCGGCAGACGTGCCGGTGATCAGCTTGCCGTCCCGGACACAGGGAGCACTCTCCTGCATGATGGCACAGCCCATGCCGCTTTCGCAGCCGGGGTAGCAGGTGGCTTTTTTGCTGTCGGTAATGCCCAGGTCTGCCAAAACGGTGGGACCTGCACAGATGGCGGCCACAAACTTGTCGTTTTCCCATGCAAAACGCAATGCGTCCATTGCGGCCTGGCTGGCCCGGACAGATGCTACGCCGCCCAAACCGCCGGGGAGAATGATCATTTCCAGATTGGTCAGATCCATTTCGGACAGCAGGACATCCGCTTCAATACCGATTCCGTGGCCACCGTAAACAGTCTTCCCGTTTACACCTACGGTCAGTACCTGTACATCGGCTCTGCGAAGTAAATCCAGGGGTGCGACGGCCTCGGTCTCTTCAAAGCCGGTGCCAAGCAACATATAAACCATACTCAGTCCTCCATACACTTCTTGACCAGGGCGTAGATCTCCTCATGAATGTCTTCGATGCTACGCATCACGCCGTCCTTGACACAGTTGACGATATGCCAGCCATAGTACCCTGCGGCCTGACGGCCCATTTCCCGGCAGGTAGCCAGGTAATCCATGTTTTGCTCATGGATATCAGCCTTCGTGTTGGTCTGCTGTTCACGGCTACGCATGAGCTGCTCCGTAAAAGCAGTGGGCACATCCAGATAGATCACCAGGTCGGGGCGGGGCATGCCCAATTTGTCATATTCAAACTCATACAGCCACTTCAAAAATTCCTGTTGTTTTTCCGCAGGTTCTTTGGAAGTCTGATGCACGGCGTTGGAAGTGGTGTAGCGGTCAGACAGGATCAGTCCACCATTATCGTACCACTCGCCCCAGGCCTTTTTGTAGGAAGCGTAGCGGTCAACCGCATAGAATGCGGAAGCGGCATAGGCGTTGACATCGGACGGATTCTTGCCGAATTCGCCGCCTAAGTACATCCGGATTAATGCGGAGCTGGGCTCGGAATACTGGGGAAACACCAGTTTTTGAAATTCGATGCCCTCTGCGGTGATCCGCTCAGTCAATTTTTTGAATTGTGTGGACTTGCCGGAACCGTCTGTTCCTTCAATCACAATCAGTTTACCCATTTTTTAACGCCTCCTGCGTATAGCTATTCTATAATATCATACAATACCATATTTTTTCCCATTTGTCCACACCCCGTTGCACCAAAATGGGAACTATGATTGTAGCGTTACAATTGATGTGAGACCAAGAGTATAGAAAAAGGCGATTGAGTTCGTTAGAATAAAGTTACCACACTCAACACTAACGAAAGGAACTCAACCGCCATGAATAGTGTAGCACAAAAATCCAAAAAGAACAA
>JAZOBY010000013.1:0-14331 GCA_045596215.1 Faecousia sp. | reverse complement strand
GTGCTTTTTCAGAATGTCCAGAATTTGCGTGGTACAGCCGTTTTCGTAGCCGGCATCGAAGGTCAGATACAGCACCTTTTTCGTGGTATCCCCCAAATAAGCCGCATCCACTCTCGCCAGTTCCCGATTCGATGCCGGGGCAACAGGGTCGAGGCCCTCCTGCCGGAAGCTCAACCCCCAGGAGCCGGTGGCGGCGGCTGTGATATTTTTCACCAGCAGATGCCCCGCCACAGCCAGAGCAGTGCAGATGGCAACGGCAATAAATACGAGATCCTGTTTACGCATAGTATCCCCTCCTGGGGAAATATATGCCGCTCCTTCTGCTGTTTATGCCCTTATAATCCAGTTGACAGTGGAAAGTTGAAAGTTATTCCACTATCCACTGTCCACTTTCAACTAATACAAATAACCTAAAAAATAACCCCGGAGAAGAGGTTGTCTTCTCCGGGGAAATTTATTTTTCAATTACACCATTGCAGCGGTGATGATGGCCATCTTGTAGACCTCGTCGGCATTGCAGCCACGGGACAGGTCGTTGATGGGAGCAGCCAGACCCTGCAGAATGGGGCCGTAAGCTTCAAAGCCGCCCAAACGCTGTGCGATCTTGTAGCCGATGTTACCTGCCTCGATGCAGGGGAAGATGAAGGTGTTGGCGTAGCCGGCAACGGGAGAGCCGGGGAACTTCAGCTGACCGACCTCGGGAGCAACAGCGGCGTCGAACTGCATCTCGCCGTCGATGGCCAGCTCGGGAGCCATAGCCTTGGCTTCGATGGTGGCATCGTGGCTCAGCTTGACAGTACCGCCCTTGCCGGAGCCGTTGGTGGAGAAGCTCAGCATAGCAACCTTGGGATCAATGCCGAAGACCTTGGCGGTGTTGGCGGTCTCAACAGCAACCTCAGCCAGCTTGCGGGCTGCGGAAACGGTGACATTGCCTTCCTTGTCCACGCTGTCCTCATAGCTCAGGTTGATGGCACAGTCGCCCATAGCCAGCTTCTCTTCACCGCGGACCATGATGAAGCAGGAAGAAACCAGGTTTGCACCCTTCTTGGTCTTGACCAGCTGCAGAGCGGGACGGACAGTATCAGCGGTAGAATAGGTAGCACCGCCCAGCAGGGAGTCGGCATAACCCATCTTTACCAGCATTGTACCGAAGTAGTTGCCCTTCAGCAGGCAGGCACGACATTCCTCAGCGGACATTTTGCCCTTACGCAGCTCCACCATCTTCTCAACCATGGCGTCCAGGCCCTCGTAAGTAGTGGGATCCAGGATCTCAACACCTTCGATGTTGTAGCCGCCCTTGGCAGCGTTTTCCCTAACGGTGTCCACATTACCGATGAGGATGGGGGTCAGGAAACCGCCCTCTACCAGACGGGAAGTAGCTTCCAGAATACGGGCATCGTGGCCCTCAGTGAAGACGATTTTCCGGGGATTTGCCTTCAAGGTTTCGATCATTGCATTAAACATGATTATTTTTCCTCCAAATTTTGGGCTCAGACCCATATTTTTACCCAGACATTATACAACAAGAAATTCCTGTGTGCAACCGTTTTATTTACATATCCATCACAAAATTAGTGGGGACAGATAAGGTTGCACTTAGTTAACCAACAGGAAATATCCCAGTACCACGATACCCAGAATAATCCGGTACACGCCAAAGACGGAGAAGGAGTGCTTGCGGACGTATTCCATCAAACCCTTGATCACCAGCAGACTGACAACAAAGGACACCACGCAGCCGACGATCAAAACCCAGATTTCCGTGCTGGTGGTCTGTACCCCTTCCAGCAGATATTTCAGCAATTTCAGTGCACTGGCACCCAGCATGGTGGGAATGGCCATGAAGAAGGAGAACTCTGCACCGGCAGGCCGGGTCACGCCCAGAATGATGGCTCCCAAAATGGTGGAGCCGCTGCGGGATGTACCGGGAATTAGGCTGAGGCATTGAAACGCACCCATCAAAAGGGCGGTGCGGTAGTCGATATCGTAGACATTTTGGATGCGGAATTTCCGGCTGGCGTTCCATTTTTCCACAAAGAGAAATGCCACGCCGTAGACGATGAGCATAATTGCCACCACGATGTAGTTATACAGGTGCTCGTCCATCCAGTCGTCCAGCAGGAGACCTACCACAGCGGAGGGAATCACCGCCACCACAACCTTGAACCATAGCGACCAGGTGTTTTTCTTTTCTTCCTGGGTTTTCGACGGGGCAAAGGGGTTTAGTTTCCTGAAAAACAGGACGATTACCGCCAGAATCGCACCCAGCTGGATGACCACCTGGAACATCTCATAAAACGCTTCGCTTACATCCAGATGGATGAAGGTGTCCAGCAAAATCAGGTGACCCGTGGAAGAAACGGGTAGCCACTCGGTAATACCTTCCACAATACCGAAAAAGATGGCTTTTAGAATTTCTATCATACGTCTGCTCCTTTCAAAGCTTTCAAAAACGAAGCGGACGTGCAATGCACGCCCCTACATAGGGCTTCTAACTTGTAGGGGCGACCATTGGTCGTCCGAATACTCTTTTTTAACTATACCCCAAAAGGGAATATAAGGCAAGCAAAAAATGGTCGTTCACATTTTTGGGCGAAACTCTTTAAAAAAAGTTCACGAAAATACGAAAAACCGTGCTATAATATGGTAAAAAGCAAATTTGCGTCTTTGTACACGCAAAAACCTTCCCCCAGGGTGAGGGTCTTGATTCTTTTTTATGGAGGAAATACTATGGCAACAACAGTTTTGGTTGTAGAGGACGACCGCAACATTGTGGAGCTTCTGCAAATGTATCTGGAAAAAGAGGGCTATGCCGTTACCACCGCCGCCGACGGTGGCCAGGGCCTTTCCAAATTCCGGGCGATTCAGCCGGACATCGTTCTTTTGGACGTGATGATGCCCGTCATGGACGGCTGGGCGGTCTGCCACGCCATCCGGGCGGAATCTCAGACCCCCATCATTATGCTCACCGCCAAGGGCGAAACCAGCGATAAAGTGCAAGGCTTGAAATCCGGTGCGGACGACTACATCACCAAGCCCTTTGAAATGAAAGAAGTCCTGGCCCGGGTGGAAGCGGTTTTGCGTCGCAGTGCCGGCACTGTACCTGAGAAAAAGATGCGCCGGCTGACCTTTGACAAGCTGACCATTGACATGGACGCTTTTGAGCTGACGGTGGATGGCAAAAAGGTGGACACGCCGCCGAAAGAAATGGAACTGCTGTTTTATCTGGCTTCCTCTCCCAACCGGGTGTACACCCGCAACCAGCTGCTGGACGAAGTGTGGGGCTTTGACTATTTCGGCGACAGCCGCACCGTGGATGTCCACGTTAAGCGTCTGCGTGAAAAGTTGGAAGGCGTTTCCGAACAGTGGAGCCTGAAAACCGTATGGGGTGTTGGCTATAAATTCGAAGTTCTCTAAGCCCAAGAGGAAGCGGGGCTGTCGAAAGGCAGCTCCGCTATACCTTTATTTCTTTTCGGTGATTTCCTTTTCCGGTGTGCGTGTTGGAGATACATTGCCGCCTTTGGGACACAATCGCAAGTTAGACAGAATGTTTTTTACCATACTGTAAACTTTTTCCCCAAACATTGAATTATCCCCCGTATTTGATTATAATGTTCTCATATTAAAGCAGTTTCGTAACGATTACAGGAGGTGGCAATCCATGAAAAGCACATTCAGCCGGCTTTTTACCACCATCAGTCTGATTCTGCTGGTGGCAACGGTTCTGATCAGTGCCTGTTTTCAATGGCTGGCCAACCGTTATCTGAAAGAGCAGGCCATCTCATCACTGCAAAACGATGCTCAGGTCATGGCCGCCCTGTTCAAAGCCAGCTACGGCGACAAAAACGTTTCCAATCAGGACTTTTACATGGCCATGACGGTGGCAATCTCCGTTTCCGGTGCGGACATGGTGATCTGTGATGCACAGGGAACCCTTTTGATGTGTGCGAACTCCCCCATGGGCTGTGAGCACGTGGGTCTGCAACTGGATAAAAGCTACCGTGACCGGATTTTTGCCGCCGGGGAGTGTACGGACACCGGCGTGATCCGGGGATTGTACGAGGAAAACCGGTATATCGCATCCGTGGCGATCACCGATGCCGAGACCGGTGCACCCCGGGCCATCGTTTTGGCCTCCTCCCCCGTGGACGATACCCTGACCAATATCCGCCGCATTTCCAACTCCGTTCTGTTGGTCACCGGACTGGTGGTAATCCTGTCCGTGGCCATCGCCACTTACTTTTTCCGCCGGCAGTCCAATCCCCTGCGGGACATGGCCCGTGTGGCCCGGGATTTCGGCCACGGCAATTTCAGTGCCCGAGTGAAAACCTCCGGTCACCACCCACAGGAGGTGGAGGAGCTGGCTCTGGCATTCAACAACATGGCTTCCTCTTTGGAAAAGGGTGAGTATCAGCGTCAGGAATTTGTTGCCAACGTGTCCCACGAGCTGAAAACCCCCATGACCACCATCTCCGGCTATGTGGACGGCATTCTCGACGGCACGATTCCGCCGGAAAAGGGCCGGGAATACCTGAGTCTGGTCTCTCAGGAGACCAAGCGGCTCAGTCGGTTGGTGCGAAATATGCTGGATATCTCCCGCTTGCAGGAACAGGGGGGCATACCCGAGGAGCAAAAGAGCCGGTTCGACCTTTCGGAAATGGCCGGACAGGTGCTCATCTCCTTTGAGCAGAAAATTAACGACAAAAATATGGATGTTCAGGTGGAGTTGCCGGAGCATCCCGTATATACCCGGGCGAATCAGGACGCCATCAATCAGGTGGTCTATAATCTGGTGGACAACGCGGTGAAATTCTGCCCCCGGGACGGGGAGTTGGGCGTTGCCATCCGGGAGGGCGGTAACAAGGTTTACCTTTCCGTTTCCAACACCGGCGAGGATATCCCCCCGGAGGAGTTGCCGCTGGTATTTGAGCGATTCCACAAGACTGACAAGAGCCGTTCCCAAAACCGGGACAGCTGGGGTCTGGGACTTTATATCGTCAAGACCATTCTGGACTCCCACGGAGAAAATATCTCCGTCACCAGCCGCAGCGGCAAAACGGAGTTTACTTTCACCCTGCCTTTGGTGCGGTAGGTTATAAACCCTCCCCCGGGGAAGGTATTGCACCTGCGGTGCTACAATTCTCTCTTTATGAGGTTTATCTATGAACGAACACAACTATCAACATTCCTACGAAAACGGCTCCACGCGGCCGCCGAAAAATCACGGCGGGCTGATCGCCGCGGTACTGTGCATCTGCATCGTTTTGCTGGGCATTGCCTCTGCGGTGGGGATCCTGAACCGTGCAATGGGTAATCCCTACACGGAATCCGGAAACGTGCTGTTTTCTGAAATCGGCAATCCCGGGGCGTCCTCATCCCAGACATTCTCATCTTCCATCGCCATTCCGGATCCGGACGAGCAGGTGGAAATGGAGCTGAACTCCGTCCCCGCTCAGGTGGATAACGTCCCCCAGACCGGTGGACTGGGTCTGCAGGATATTTACGACAAAAATATCCCCTCGGTGGTATCCATCACCTGTACCCTCAGTAGCGGTACAGGGACCGGTACCGGCGTGGTGCTGTCGGAAAACGGCTATCTGGTCACCAACGCCCACGTGGTGGACGGTGCCCGGGAAATTGAGGTTCTGCTCACCGACGGCCGTACTTTGCCCGCCAGTCTGGTGGGTGCGGACAGTCTTTCCGATCTGGCGGTGCTGTATGTGGATGCCAAGGATCTGATCCCGGCAGAATTCGGCGATTCTTCCCAGGTCCGGGTAGGTGACGCGGTGGTGGCCATCGGCGATCCTCTGGGTGTGGCATTTCGCGGCACCATGACCGACGGCATCGTGTCCGCCATCAACCGGAACGTGCAGACCGGCGGCCGCACCATGGCCCTGATCCAGACCAACGCAGCCCTCAATTCCGGCAACTCCGGCGGCCCGCTGATCAACTGTTTCGGACAGGTCATCGGCATCAATACCTTGAAAATCGGCACATTCACAGACGATGCCGGTGTGGAAGGACTGGGCTTCGCCATTCCCTCCGCCACGGTCAAGCAGATCGTGGATCAGCTGATTGCCCAGGGCTATGTTTCCGGCCGGCCCACGTTGGAGCTGGAAGGCCAGTGGGTATCATCCTTCCATCAGCAGTTCCGGGGCATCCCCGCAGGACTGTATATCACCGGTGCACCGGCAAATTCCGGCATTCGTGCCAAGGACATTTTGCTGAGCGTGGACGGTGTCCGGGTCACCAATCAGGAAGAACTGGAAACGGTGCTGTATTCCCACCAGGCCGGGGACCGCATCCAGCTGGTTTTGTATCGGGACGGACGGCAGTACAGCGTGGATATTGCGTTACAGGAAGCTGGAAAGTAGGGTATTTATGGAACCTTTATATGTAAAAGAATTCGAAGTATCCCCCGTGGCTGTGGATCAATTCGGCCGGTTGAAGACCAGCAGACTTCTGGCCTTTCTGCAAGAGGCAGCCGGGGATCACAGTGCCATTTTGGGCACGGATCAGAAGGCGTTGACGGACAAAAATCTGTTCTGGGCGGTGATCCGCCACCGGGTGCAGATCACCCGTCTGCCGGTAAAGGGGGAAAAGCTGCGGATCGAGACCTGGCCCATGCCCACCACCCGCACCGCCTATCCCCGTTCCACCATCGCCTATGACGAAGCCGGAAACGAGTGCTTCCGCTCCATCAGCCTGTGGATTCTCATGGATGCCGGTACCCGGGCCATGGTTCTGCCCGGCAAGAGCGGTGTAGAAGTGCGTGGTCTGCTCCGGGGCTGTGAGTTACAGGCTCCTAGCTCTCTCACCCCCAAGGAAATGGGCAACGTGCAGACCCGGACGGTACGCTACACCGATCTGGACATCAACGGTCATATGAACAACTGCCGGTATCCGGACTGGGTGGACGATCTGCTGCCCAGCGGGTTCCACGCCCGGCACGAAATCCGGGAATTTACCCTGTGCTACATGTCGGAAGTGCGGGAAAATGAGGAAGTTACGCTCCATTTTGACCTTTCCGACGGGCCGGTGCTGGCGGTGGAGGCGGTGCGGCAGGATGCCGGTGCGTCCGTTCAGCACAGCCGTGTATTTTCTGCCCGGGTAGAATTTGGAGATGTTGTTCTGTAAACCATTTTGATGATTTTCGGAAAATGTCCCAAAGGATGCCAAACAGGCCCATCACCCCTGTGAACCCAGTGTTTCACAGGGATTTTCCTGTTTTCCCTGTGGAAAACGCTGTGGATAATGTGGAAAACTCCATTTCCCGGAACCCCCGCTTCTTCTCCCTTTTTCTACAATTATGTCAACCGCAAATTACGTCAAGAATCTTTTCAATTAACTGTCATTGCGAGGAACCCCGAAGGGGTGACGTGGCAATCTCCTGGTAGTATCTATCGATCTGCAATCATGTTACATACATCGTACCGGGAGATCGCCACGGTCGCTTTGCTCCCTCGCGATGACATGCTTATAAAGAAAGCTTTCAGAAAAATTAAATTAGGGGAAGACAAGCCGTAAAAAATGTGCTATACTATATGGTGAGATAAATGATAACCTTTTAAGGAGGTACTTCCTTTGAAATATTGGCGTGGATATATCGTGGCCGTGGCACTGGCCCTGCTGACCTGGGGCCTGACGGAATTTGCCGCCGCCCACGGAGCTTTGGTGGACATGGTCTACCCCTATGCCTCCCGGCTGATTCAGGACGTTTTGGCCGAGTGGTCTGCCGCCGTTCCCTTTTTGCTGTGGCAGGTGCTGGCGGTGATGCTCATCGTTGTATTGTTGGCATCTATCGTTGCCATGATTCTGCTGAAATGGAATTTTGTCCAATGGCTGGGCTGGGTGCTTTCCGGCGTGTGCCTTTTGTGGTGTCTGCACACCGGTATGTACGGTCTGAACCAGTACAGCGGCAACCTTTCCGATGACATCCGGCTCAATACCGTCGTCCCCGGTGACAGCGTCACCCCTCTGGTCAATGCCACCACCTACTTCCGGGACAAAGCCAACGAGCTGGCCGACCAGGTGGAACGGGATGCCTCCGGCAACATCGTCTCCCCCGGTTTTCAGGCAATCGCTGAGCAGGCGGCGGACGGATTCCACCATTTGGTTTACGAAGACAGCTACCCTGTCTTTGCCGGTGTGACCACGCCGGTAAAAGAACTGGGTTGGGCGGATATGTACGCTTCCATGGGCATCGCCGGTGTTACCATGCCATTCACAGGCGAAGCGGCGGTCAATCCCAATCTGCCCACAGCAATTCTGCCCTTCACCATCTGCCATGAAATGGCCCACCGGATGTGCATCGCCCCGGAACGGGATGCCAATCTGGCGGCATTTTTGGCAACCACCGCAAATTCTGACCCGCTGTATCAGTATTCCGGCTATTTTATGGCTTTCCGGTACTGCTATAATTCCCTGGCCACCATCTCCACGACCACAGCCGCCAACGCCTGTAATCGGTTGGTTGACGGTCTGAATGAGAATGTGGTGCGGGATCTGAATACCTATCAGAGCTACTGCAAGGACACCATCGAAGACGGTGCTTCCGATTTTGCCGATTCGGTGAACGACGCTTATATCCAGGCCAGCGGCGACGAGAGCGGCATCAATTCCTACGGCGAAGTGACGGATCTGCTGCTGAACTGGTACTATCAGCATATCTATCTGCCCGCCCATGAGGATGATGTAGAGGACAACACCTTTGATCCCTTTGACGAAGGCTATGTGTTTGAAGAAGGATTGGAGGCGGCTGAGACTCCATGAACGACGTGATGCGCCTGACGCTGGACGCGGGCCTGCCGGAGCTGGGTCTTGACCTGTCAACCCAGACCCGGGAAAAACTCTGTGCTTTTGCCCGGGCCATGGTCAAGCAGAACGAGGTGATGAATCTGACGGGCATCACCGAGGACGCACCGGTGGCGAAGCTCCATTTGCTGGACAGTTTGACGGTGGCCGCCTGTGTGGATCTGGCAGGAAAGAGCCTGATCGACGTAGGCTGCGGTGCGGGATTTCCCGGTGTGCCTTTGGCCATCGCCTGTGAGGATACAAAAGTGACCTTACTGGACAGTCTGGGCAAGCGGATGAAGTGGTTGGAAACGGTTTTGCCGGAGCTGGACATTTCCGCAAAATGCGTCACCGCCCGGGCGGAAGAATTTGTCAGCACCTGTCGGGAAACCTATGACATTGCCACATCCCGGGCCGTTGCCCGGCTGAACATCCTGCTGGAACTGACGGCACCCTATGTAAAAGTGGGCGGCTTTGTGGTGGCACTGAAAGGCTCTGCTGCGAAAGAGGAGCTGGCGGAAGCCAAAAATGCCATCAAAAAACTGGGGCTTTCTCTGATGGAAGTCCGGGATTTTGTGTTTGACGATGCCACCCACGGGGTCATCGTGCTGAAAAAAATCGCCCCCACCCCCGCCGCTTATCCCAGAAGATTCGCGAAAATCAAACAGAATCCGCTGTAATATTTATCGTCCCTCCCTTCGGGAGGGACATTTTTACGATGTTCACATTGTAGGGCGGGGTCATGACCCCGCCGACCAGGTAACGACCATCTCAACACTGTGTGGAGGACGGATGCCCCGCCCCGTGAGGCAAAACGTCTCCTCTGCAAAAGATTCTATACACATTACATATCGATGGTGCGTCGGCGGGGATATATCCCCGCCCTACATAAAATCTTTACTTTTTATAAAAAATCAAATAAATCCCAAAAAAGAGGTTGACCTTCTTGCAATTTTCGGCTATAATACCATAGCATGACCAATTATGGTCTCTTACTATGTGTTGCTGCGGTCGAAAGACTGTCGAGCATAATCGTGATTTATTAGGAGGTGTAACTTCATGAAGCGTACCTATCAACCCAGCCGCCGTCATCGTTCCAAGGTCCACGGTTTCCGTCAGAGAATGGCTACTTCCAATGGCCGCAAGGTTCTGGCTCGTCGCCGTGCAAAGGGCCGCAAGGTTCTGTCCGCCTGATCCGGGCAAGTAAAGGATATCGCTCTATGCGAAACGGGAGCTATAAGCGGGGCGAGAAGATATTCGCCCCGCTTCCCCTGTTTTTAGGATGCTTTCCGTATAGGTCCGTGTCATCGCGAGGCCGTAAGGCCGTGGCGATCTCCCGGTAGAATGTGGCAATTCGGTAGGTGTTACCAGGAGATTGCCACGTCGTGCTTCGCACTCCTCGCAATGACATCCGAAAACAGGGTCTTTGAGGGTTATTATGAAATATTCGTGTTCGTTAAAACTCAATCATATTTTCCGCCGGCTGTATCACAGTACCAGTGTTGTCAACGGCTTTTTGGTGCTCTATTGCCGTCCCAACCGGTCAGACACAAACCGGGTGGGTATCACGGTGAGCAAAAAGCTGGGACATGCTGTGGTCCGCAACCGTGTCCGCCGCCGTTTACGGGAGGTTTACCGGCTGAATGAAGATCTGTTCAGCCCGGGCTGGGACATTGTGGTGGTTGCCAGAAGCCGCTGTGTGGAAGCTTCTTTTCAGAGTTTGAGCAAGGCTTACCTCGCTTTGGCCGCCAAAGCAGGTATTTTGAAAGAGGCTGAATCATGAAACGAATTTTCATTGCTCTGATCCGCTTTTATCAGCGGCACATTTCCTCAAACACGCCCCCGTCCTGCCGTTTTCGTCCCACCTGCTCGGCTTACGCCCTGGAAGCTATCGAAAAATACGGTGCCGCAAAAGGCGGATGGCTGGCTCTTCGCCGGCTGCTGCGCTGCAATCCCTTTTATAAGGGTGATTTTTACGACCCCGTACCGTGAACTCACAAGGAGTAATTCTTAATGGAAATTATCACTGTTCCCTTTGGGTGGCTTTTAAACTTCCTGTACCAGCTGACCAGTAACTACGGTCTTTCCTTGATCCTGTTTGCTGTTCTGGTGCAGATCGTGTTGCTGCCCATCACCGCAAAGTCCAAAAAAAGCATGATGAAAATGACCCGGCTGCAACCCCGGATCAATGCCATCAAAGAAAAGTATCCCAACGACGAGAAAAAACAGCAGGAAGCTATGCAGCAGCTCCAAAAAGAAGAAGGTGCAACCATGGGTTGCGGCGGATGCTTGTGGAGCTTTGTACCTCTGCTGATTTTGATTCCCCTGTACACCATCATCCGTGAGCCCCTGACCAACATGCTGGGTGCCAGCTCTGAGGTCGCTGCCGAGATCGGCAAGATCCTGGACGCCAACATGAATGACGGTTACTGGCAGATCTCTGCCGCTCAGGCAATTTACAACGATCCCAGCCGTTTTGCCTCCATTCCCGGCATCACAGAACAGACCCTGGCCGGTATCAACTTTGATTTTCTGGGCATCCAGATGGGTTCTGTGCCCCAGATCGCGTTCTGGGACTCCGCCGTTTGGGCCTGGGACTGGGCACACATCGGTGCTGTGCTGGTGCCTCTGATCTCTGCCGGCAGCCAGATTCTGCAAACCTTGATTTCCCGGAAAAACAACGACTCCCTGGTGACCAATGAAAAGGGTATCCAGGACAAGGAAGCCGCTGAAAAATCTCAGTCCGCACAGACCTCCAAGGTCATGATGTGGATGATGCCTTTGATCAGCCTGTGGATCGGCTTCTCCGTTCCCGTGGCCCTGAGCCTTTACTGGTTCGTCGGCGGTGTGATCCGCACCGTTGAGGATACCATCCTCAACAAGAAATATCGCAAGATCTATGACGCCGAGGACGCGGAGCGTCTGAAAAAGGCTATGGAGCTGGAAGCCATCGAAGCTGAAAAGGAACGCATCCGTGCTGAAAAGCGGGCTGCAAATCCCGACGGCATCACCGACAACACCAGCAAAAAGAAGCTGCAGAAAAAGCAGCAGCAGGCGGAAGAAGCCGCAAAGGCCGCCGCCAAGAAGGAATACGACGCCAAGAAGGGCATCGTAGTGGAAGAGGCAGAAGAAAAGAAGACCCTCTCCGGCATTGCCGACCGTCCCTACTGCAAGGGCCGGGCCTACGATCCCAACCGCTACACCAAAACGGAGGAAGAATAATGGAAAAAACCATGGTTGCTACTGGCAAAACCATTGATTTGGCCATTGAAGCCGCTCTGAATCAGCTGGGCATGGATCGGGACAGCGTTTCCGTCCAGGTCCTGGCACAGGCAAAGTCCGGCTTCCTGGGCATCGGCGCACAGCCGGCCAAGGTCCAGATCACTTATGAAGCACCCGATCCCGCACCCCGTGTCGCTCTGTCTTCCGCATCCCGGAGCAAGCCCAAGGCCAAAAAGCCGGAAGCTCCCAAGGCAGAAGCACCTAAGGCTGAACCCAAGCCTGTCGCTCCCAAAGCAGAGGCAAAGCCCGCTCAGCCCAAGCCTGAGCGTAAGGCAGAACCCAAGGTAGAAACACCCAAAGCACCCAAGGCTCCCAAGGAGCCCAAGGTCTATGCTCCCGCCGAGCCCGGCTCCGTAGAGGAGAAGATCGAGGTATTTTTGAAGGGTCTTCTGGAGCACATGGGTTCCAAGGCCGTGCCCCACGCCGTCAAAGGCGAGGGCGGTACTTACAACGTAGAGCTCACCGGCGAAGATCTGGGTTACCTCATCGGCCGCCGGGGCGATACCCTGGATGCTTTGCAGCATCTTTGTAACTATACCATCAACCGTGGTGTGGAAGGTCACATCCGCATCAATGTGGATGCTGAGGATTACCGGGAAAAGCGGGAAGAAAGTCTGCGTCGTTACGCCCGGAAAAAGGCACAGCAGGTGCTGAAAGCCCGCCGCCGCACCACTTTGGAGCCTATGAACGCCTACGAGCGTCACGTGATCCACGCGGCATTGCAGGAGATGGACAACATCACCACCCACTCCACCGGCACCGAACCCAACCGCAGAATCGTAATCGAATACGTTCGCTAAGTTTTTTACATCCCCGGCCCTCTGCCGGGGATGTTTTTTACCTTCCTCCGAGGGGAGGGTGTAAAGCAGGCTTTTGTGCAAATTCATACGGTAAAAACGCACCGAAAAAAATGGAAAACCAGTAGACAGCAGGAATATTTTATGCTATACTGTAAGTGGTGAAGATTGGACTTTCCATCTTCCGGACACATAAATTCAGCGGCATGACCGCACATAATTCAGGAGGAAAATATTATGGCATTGGATCTGAAAAAGTACGGTATCACCGATACTACCGAGATCGTCTACAACCCCAGCTACGAGCAGCTGTTCGAGGCTGAGATGGACCCCACTCTGGAAGGCTACGAGAAGGGTCAGCTCACCGAACTGGGTGCTGTAAACGTGATGACCGGTATCTACACCGGCCGGTCCCCCAAAGACAAGTTCATCGTTATGGACGACACCTCCAAGGACACCGTGTGGTGGACCTCCAAGGAGTTCGCAAACGACAACAAGCCTGCTTCCATGGAAGCTTGGAATGCTTGTAAGGAGCTGGCTCTGAAAGAGCTGTCCGGCAAGAAGCTGTATGTCATGGACGTCTTCTGTGGCACCAACCCCGACACCCGTATGGGCATCCGCTTCATCGTGGAAGTGGCATGGCAGGCTCACTTCGTTAAGAACATGTTCATCAACCCCACCGAGGAAGAGCTCAAGAATTTCGAGCCCGATTTCGTTGTTTACAACGCTTCCAAGGCTAAGGTCGAGAACTACAAGGAGCTGGGCCTGAACTCTGAGACCGCAGTTCTGTTTAACCTGACCTCCAAGGAGCAGGTTATCCTGAACACCTGGTACGGCGGCGAGATGAAGAAGGGTATGTTCTCCATGATGAACTACTACCTGCCTCTGAACGGCATTGCTTCCATGCACTGCTCCGCCAACACCGACATGAACGGTGAAAATACCGCTCTGTTCTTCGGTCTGTCCGGCACCGGCAAGACCACCCTGTCCACCGACCCCAAGCGTCTGCTGATCGGTGACGACGAGCACGGCTGGGACGACAACGGCGTGTTCAACTTTGAGGGCGGCTGCTACGCAAAGGTTATCGGCCTGGATGCAGAATCCGAGCCCGACATCTACAACGCCATCAAGAGAAATGCTCTGCTGGAGAATGTGACTGTTGACGCAGAAGGCAAGTGCGACTTTGCTGACGGCTCTGTGACCGAGAACACCCGTGTTTCCTACCCCATCAACCACATCGAGAAGATCGTTCGCCCCGTGTCCGCAGGCCCCGATGCCAAGAATGTCATCTTCCTGTCTGCTGACGCTTTCGGCGTTCTGCCTCCCGTTTCCATTCTGACTCCCGAGCAGACTCAGTACTACTTCCTGTCCGGCTTCACCTCCAAGCTGGCCGGCACCGAGCGTGGTATCACCGAGCCCACCCCCACCTTCTCCGCTTGCTTCGGCGCAGCCTTCCTGG
>JAZOBY010000012.1:0-21379 GCA_045596215.1 Faecousia sp. | reverse complement strand
CTTGGTGCCTCCGGTCGGAATCGAACCAACGACACGTGGATTTTCAGTCCACTGCTCTACCAACTGAGCTACAGAGGCATATGAGGAGAATTTTTCCTCCCCACGCACCAAAAGATGCGTTATAAAATGGCGACCCGGAACGGACTCGAACCGTCGACCTCCAGCGTGACAGGCTGGCGTGCTAACCGACTGCACCACCGGGCCAGATGGTGGTGGGAACAACAGGGCTCGAACCTGTGACCTCCTGCTTGTAAGGCAGATGCTCTCCCAGCTGAGCTATGCTCCCGAAGTCAATCGCGAGGCTCTCACCTCAGCGACGTGGATTATTATACACAGGAATCCCAAATTTGTCAAGCACTATTTATGCAAATTCTTAATAATTTTTCCAGGATAACAATCCGGATCTTTCCCACCGTTTTTAACAAAAATCAGATCTTTTTCAGCAGTTCTTCCACATTTTCCGGGGTAAATTCATACACCGTGTCGCAGAACTGGCACTCCACGGGAAAACTCTTTCCCTCTTGGGCAATTTGCGTCAATTCCTCTCTGCCCAGGCTGATCAGTGCTGCCGTCACACGATCCCGGGAGCAGTAACATTTGTAGGAAACTTCTGTTGTTTCCATAAATACTACGCCGATTTCGCCACAGACCTGTCCCAAAATGTCCTCAGGAGTCAATCCGGCTTCCAGCATGGCGGTCACCGCTCCGGCCTGTTGGATTCCCCTCTCCACCGCGTCGATTGTCTCATCCGGTGCACCGGGCAACAGTTGGATCAGATAGCCGCCGGCCACTTTTACGCTTTGGTCGGTATCCACCAGAACGCCCAAGGCACAAGCCGTAGGTGTCTGCTCACTTTGGGCAAAATAAGCGGTCACATCATCACCGATCTCACCGGAAACCAGTGGGATCTGGCCGATATAAGGCTCTTTCATCTGCAAGTCCCGGATCACGGTCAGTGTTCCGTCTGTACCTACGGTTGCACCCACGTCCAGCTTGCCCGGAAACTTTTCCACCAGCGGGACGTTAGGCTCTGTGACGCAGCCACGTACGTTGCCCTCTGGGTCGGACACCACGGTGATCGTTCCGATAGGGCCGCCTCCGCGGATCTGTAAGGTCATGGAGCCATTCTCCACCTTCTGCATATTGCCCATCATGGATGCGGCGGTCAGCACCCGGCCGAGGGCTGCTGTGGCATTGGGTGTGGTTTTTTGTATTTCTGCACCCCGACGTACCAACTGAGTGGAGCGAATGGCGACAACTTTCACAAACCCGTCCATGCTCATGCCTCTTACCAAATAGTCATTCATTTCCGTTTACCCTTTCTTGCTTTGAAATAGATCCGCTGTTCGCCCGGCCGTGGTGCCTCATAGACTCGATCTGCGTAGACTTCGATATGCGTAAATCCGGCATCCTTCAGAAATCCGGTGAGTTGTTCCTGAGAATAGGCGTATTCCCGGTGTTCCTCAAAGGAGCGATGCCAGCAATTCCCTTCCCGCTGGAAAATATCCATGCCGTAAGAGCAGATATTGGTTTGTTCATCAAACTCGCCACGCCAAACGCAGTACACATCGTCGTCCTCGTCCAGAAACACCTGATCATCCATGGCACTGAGTTTTTCCGGTGTGTTCACATCAAAAATGAAGATTCCACCCGGATTCAAAGCCTTGTAAATCTGCTTGATCGCCTGGGCACAGTCTTTGGGGTCGGTAATATAATCCAGGCTGTCCAAAGCACACACGGCAAGGTCCACCCCCCGGGGAAGTCTCAGCTCCTGCAACGGCTGGCACACAAACATGGGGGCATTGTCCATAGCTCTGGCTTTCTGACTGGCAACGGTCAACATATCCTCGGACAGGTCCACCGCTGTCACCTTCAGCCCCTGCTCTGCCAGCAGTATTGCCACAGAACCGGTTCCGCAGGCCAGATCCACAGCCGTCCGCGGGTGCAGCTTTTCTCTAAACAGTATTTGATTGTAAAAATCAACCACGGACTGATAATTTACATCATTGGTCAGCCGGTCATAGCTGGCGGCCAGTGCCTTGTAAGCATTCATTGCAAACTCCTAAAAAACATCCCGGGCATGAGCCCGGGATGTAATACGCAAATGTTTATTACTTGCTGAACAGGCTGAAGAATGCTTCCATATCTTCGCTGCCTGCACCGGTCTTAACGGGAGATTCCACAGCACCCTCGGTAACAACGGGAGCGGCTTCCTTCTTCTGCTCAAAGCCGGTGGCGATAACGGTAACACGCATCTCGTCCTCAAACTCGTCGGAGTAGGTAGCACCAAAGATGATGTTTGCCTCGGGGTTGGCGTTCTCCTGAACGATACCAGCGGCAGTCTCCACATCATCCAAAGTCAGTTCGGTAGAGCCGGTCACGTTGACCAAAACACCGGTAGCACCGTTGATGGAGGTTTCCAGCAGGGGGCTGTTGATGGCACTCAGAGCGGCCTGCTCAGCCTTCTCACGGCCAGCTGCAACGCCCACGCCCATGTGTGCACGGCCGGCATCCTTCATAACAGCGGAAACGTCAGCGAAGTCCAGGTTGATGATAACCCGGTCAGAGTAGCCCACCAATTCGGAGATGGAGGTCACAGCCTGCTTCAGAACATCGTCAGCAATGCCGAAAGCATTGGCAAAGGTGATCTTCTGGTCAGTAACGTATTTCAGGCGATCGTTGGGGATGATGATCAAAGAGTCAACCTTGCCGGCCAGCTCGGAAATGCCACACTCAGCCTGACGCATACGGTTGGCACCCTCAAACTTGAAGGGCTTGGTCACAACACCAACGGTCAGAATGCCGGCCTCGTGAGCCAGATCTGCAACGATGGGTGCTGCACCGGTGCCGGTACCGCCGCCCATACCGGCGGTGATGAACACCATGTCAGTGCCTTCCAAAATCTTAGCAATGGCAGCACGGCTCTCCTCAGCGGACTTTTTACCGATGTCAGGCTTGGAACCTGCACCCATACCGCCGGTGAGCTTCTCACCGATCTGCACTTTATTCTTACAGCGGGAGTTGTTCAGATCCTGCTTGTCGGTATTCACGACAACAAAATCCACGCCGCTGACACCGGCATCGATCATACGGTTGATAACATTGTTACCTGCACCGCCGACACCGATCACTTTAATTTTTACCACGCGCTCCTGAAACATATCAGACATATGATTTCCTCCTATGTATGGTTTTGCAGTTGGAAAGCCCATACTGCTTCAAGTTACAAATGTACTCCTATATTCTATCCTAAAAAAATCGTAAGGTCAATATCAATTTCTCATTTTTCGTCAAACTTTTTAGGAAAATTTCTGGAATTACTGGAATCTGGTGTATTTTACCCCTGTTTTATCCACAGTAAGGCTGGCATCCAGCACGCCGCTGTTGTGGCTTTCTGCACTTAATGTGTCGATGGCACCCTTGGCAAGACTGATCTTGTGGGCAAGCTGCAGCTCATCGCCAAGCTTGATCTGATACTGCTGGCCATACCAGACCTGAATATTGCCCAAGTCGTTGACATCAATGCTGGCCGCCTGGCCGATGATGCCGTTGTTTTCCAGATAATCCGCTATATCCAGTGCCACAGTAAGCAGATGTGCCGCTGTGACGGTTACGGGAATGGTATTCCCCTCTTCATCCACACTGGGAGAAGATGTCTCCAATGCAACGGCCTGCTCCCCTTCCTTTGGGTTGCGTAAATGCACACCCAGGATCTTAGTGTAGTTTTCCTGTGCATCTTCCTGGGCTTTTTCGATAATCCTGCCGGAAGAGTCCACCAGCCACCAATCCTCCCCCTGGGCCTTGATGGCATAGGTCACACGCACCTCGGTGATATCGATGATGACCATGTTGGGAAGACGAATACCAATGCGTACATCCTTCACATAGTCCAGTTCCTTAATCTTAGCCGCCGCTGCGGGCAGTTTCAGAGAGAACAAGCTGTCGCCCTGGTGGATCCCGGACGCCAGGCTGATGTCCCAGGCAGTGTACTGATCCATACCGCTGACCTGAATATGCTCCACCCGGAAAAACACGGACATTGCCAGCACAAGGGCCAGCACAACCGCTCCAACCGTTGCCAGTCGCAACAGCAGACGGTTACGCATAAAGGGTTTGGGGGGCATATAGACCACATCCTGTAAGGGACGCTGTGCTTCCTTTTCCGTTTTTTTCACCGGCGGCTTTGTACTTTTCTGCTTTTGACCGGTCTTTTCTTTTGTATCCATATCCGTTCCTCCGGAGTTATTTCTGCTTGGATGCCAGCTTCTCCGCAATGCGGCAAATCCGGTCTGTGGAATCCGAAACCGCCATATTACGCAGATTCTTGCTCATTTCGTCGCATCTGCGGCTGTCGCTCAGCAGATCTTTGATCTGCTGATATACTTTTGCCGCGGTGCAATCGCTTTCCAGGAGCACCACTGCCCCGCCGCCCGCTTCCAGAACCCGGGCATTTTTTTCCTGATGGTTGTTGGTCACGTTGGGAGAAGGAATCAGAATACAGGGTGTGCCTGTGGCAGAGATCTCATTGCAGGTGCCGGAGCCGGCCCGGCCGATGACCACATCCGCCGCCGCCAGGACTCTTGGCATATCGTAAATGTACTGTCGCATATCGATGGTGGGACAATTTTCGAGATCCACACCTTTTTCCTTTACCAAATCGGGCATCCACTCCCAGCCGAAGCTGCCAACTGCGTGGATGTGATGGAACGGAAAACCGTCCTTCTGCTCCAAAGCGAACAGATCAGCCACCATTTGGTTCATTGCCCGGGCACCCTGACTGCCGAAGGTGGAAACAATCAGCGGTTTATCGCCGATTCCCAACTCTTTCCGTGCCTGTTCCCGATCTGTCTCCCAAAATTCCCGGCGGATGGGCATACCCACCACTTCAACTTTCTCCGGGTGCTTATAGTACTTCTTGCTTTCTTCAAAACACACCAAAACCTGATCAGCCACATTGGCTGCCATTTTGGTGGTCAGCCCCGGCACTGCATTGGCTTCATGCACACAGGTGGGGATTCCCAGCTTGCTACCGGCATAGAGTGCCGGGAAGCTGGCATAGCCGCCGGTACCGATGATCACATCAGGCTTAAATTTCTTAATGATCTTCTTGCATGCAGCTACTGCGTCGAAGACACATTTGATGGCCTGAATATTTTTCTTGATGGCCGCCAGGCTCTTTCCCCGGCTCAGACCGGAACCGGGTAAACATTCCAGACGGTATCCGGCCTGGGGCACCAACTCTTCTTCCATATGGCCTTTCGCACCGATAAACAGGATGTTACAGCCGGGATTTCGCTCTTTTATCAAATTGGCAACGGCAATGGCAGGGTTGATATGGCCGCCTGTACCGCCGCAGGTAAGAATCACATTCATGGTGTAACCTCCTGATTTTTTGTCTTGTTACGTTGTCGGGAGATGCTGAGCACGATGCCCATTTCCCCCAAATTTACCGCCAATGCCGTGCCGCCGTAGGAGAAAAACGGAAGTGCAATTCCCGTGGACGGCAGCAGATTGGTGACCACACATAGGTTGAGTATGGTCTGCACCGCGATCAAAGCCACCAGGCCGGTGGCAAGTACCGTAGAGAACCGGTCGGATGCACGCAGTGCGATCCAAAAGCCCCGCAATATCAATGCTGCGAAGAGAACCATGATCAGAAATGCTCCGATCAGGCCCAATTCTTCGCACACAATGGCGAAAATATAGTCATTATACTGAAATGGCAGATACAAATACTTCTGCCTGCTTTTACCGAACCCCAGGCCGAACAGTCCGCCGGAGCCGATGGCATACAGGGATTGTAAAATCTGATATCCTTTGTCCGATGGGTCGCTTTCCGGGTGTAACCAGGCGGTGATCCGGTCACCGGCATAGCCCATGAACGTTACGTACACCACCACAAAAACTACCGCAAAACCGGCTCCCATCAGCAACCATTTTGGATGGGTACCGGCCACGAACATGATCACCACAGCCACCAAGCCCATGAGCATAATGGCGGACAGGTGCTTTTCCAATGCAAGAGGAATCAAAATTCCCAGCAATGCACCGCCAAAGCCCAGTACACCGTACCGGAACTTTCTCGCGTCCGTACCGAAGCTTTTGGTCAGCTTGGCGAACAGCACGATCATGGTGAATTTGGCGATTTCGGACGGCTGGAACTGTAAGCCGGCAATGTTGATCCAACGCCGTGCACCGTTGACCGACTCCCCCGCCACCAGCACCAACAGCAGCAAAACAATGCTGATGCCGTAGAGCGGCCAGGCAAATTTCAGCCAAAAAGTCGCCGGAATCCGACTGAATATCCACATGCACACAAGGCCGATGGCGGCACAAACCGCCTGCTTTTGCAGGTACTTTGTGGATATGGCGTAGCCGGTATCATACATGCTTTGTGCGGAACTGGCAGAATACAGCATCACCAGTCCCACAATCAAAAGCAGTAAAGTCAAAATCAAAAAAGGGATGTCCACAGTTTCGCCGGGAATGTGCCGGCGGTCCTCTTTGGCAAACAGTTTTCCTGCCGCCATAAGAACTCCTTTCGGTTATTGAGGCAACATGCCTACGATGCCAAACCAGGCGATGACACACATGAGTGCAGAAACAGCCGTAAAGACCAGAACGATCTTCACTTCTTTCCAGCCGCACATTTCAAAATGATGATGGATGGGAGACATTTTAAAGATCCGCTTTCCGTGGGTAAGCTTAAAATAGGTCACCTGCAAAATCACGGACAGGGTTTCCACAATGTATACGAAGCCAACCAGGATCAAAACCAGCGGCATATCCAACGCAAAGGCCAGGGCACACACCACACCACCCAAGAACAGAGAGCCGGTGTCACCCATGAAAACTTTGGCAGGATGCCAGTTAAAGAACAGATACGCAACCAAACCGCCGCAAAGTGCTGCGGGCAGAATCGCCAAATCGAATTTGCCCATGGCAACTGCAACCGCGGTAAAGAAAATCATCACAGGAAGGGTCACGCTGCCGCACAGTCCATCCACACCGTCGGTGATGTTCACCGCATTGTCACAGCCGATCATCACAAACATGGAGAAGAAAACATACAATAACGGATGGAGGTTAAGATAAGTATCAACAAAGGGAATGTAGATATTGCAGCGGCTGGGATCCTGCTTATACAAAAGATAAACAAAGATTGCAGATACCGCCATTTGAAGCAATGCCTTCTGAATGGAGGTCAGGCCCAGGTTGCGTTTGAATTTCGCTTTGCAGAAATCGTCCAAAAAGCCCACCAGGCCAAAGCACAGGCTCAACGCCAGCACGTACAGCACAGTATAGTCTACCATAATCGGAAGATTTGCCACAATGCACACGATGGAGCCTAAAATGAAGAACAGTCCGCCCATCATGGGTGTTCCGGCCTTGTTGTTATGCCAGGTAGGGCCCACTTCCCGGATGGATTGTCCCGCTTTCAGTGCCCGAAGCAAAGGAAGCAGCAAAAAACCAAACAGTGCAGACATAATGCCGCCTGCCGCTACTGTAATTAAGACTCTCTCCATATCTCTTTCCTCCGTTTAGACCTGTGTCTGCAAAAACAGATCCAGTGCCAATTCCATATGCATACCGTGACTGCCCTTGAACAGCAGTACATCCTGGGGTTTTGCCAGTGCTTTCAGCACGTCGACCAGTTTTTCTCTGTCATCAAAGGCCTGAGCGTGGAGATTGTCCATGCCGCCGGTGATGGCACCGTCCACCACACGAACGCTGTGGGGACCGTATGCCAGAATCACATCCGCCTGTTCTGCCGCAATGCGGCCAATGCGGTAATGCTCTGCCGCGGCACGCTTGCCCAATTCCAGCATATCGCCCAGCACGGCAATCCGCCGACCGGGTTTCTTGCCCAGAACAGCCAGCGCCGCCGCCATGGATTCCGGCCCGGCATTGTAGCAGTCTTTGATGATGGTATAGCCGTTTGCTTCAAAGATCTCCTGCCGTCCGGCCATGTTCCGGAAACTGCCCAGTGCCTCGGTGATCTTGCTGGGACTGACTCCTAACTGCAAACCGGCACTGACAGCCGCCAAAGCGTCCAGCACATAGTGCTGACCTTCCAGGGCAAGTGTAACCGGAATCTGCTCTTGTTCTGTCCGGGCAACGAAAGAAACGCCGTTACCTGCAACGGTGATATTCTCTGCAATCACCGCAGATTTTTGATTCTGTGCACCAAAATAGACAGCAGGCACTTTCAGCCGATTTCGCACCGGCCAAAGCATGTCATCGTCGCCGTTAAGCAAAAGTGTGCCACCCGGACGCAGACCTTCCAGAATTTCCAGTTTGGCCTGCAAAATGCCCTCTTTGGAGCCAAGATGCTCAATATGCATGGTGCCGATGTTGATGATCACCGCCACATCCGGCTGACCGATGGATGTAAGATAAGCAATCTCCCGGAAATGGTTCATTCCCATTTCCAAAACCGCCACTTCCGCATCCTCCGGAATGGACAAAATGGCCATGGGCATACCGATGTCATTGTTATAATTGGCCGGGGTCTTGGCCACCCGATAGGTGGTTTCCAAAACCGATGCGATCATCTCCTTGGTGGTGGATTTTCCCACAGAGCCGGTAATGCCAACCACCTTCATGCCAAGGCGGTTTCTCTCTTCCCGGGCGATCTGCCCCAGGGCGATCCGTGTATCTTCCACCACGATGGCAGGATAATCCCCATCACAGTGGGTGCAAAGCACCGCCGCAGCACCTTTTTCCATGGCCATAGGGATAAAGTCATGGCCATCCCGTGCCCCGTTGAGGGCAACAAACAACTGCCCTGGCTGAATCTTCCGGGAATCGTTATTCGCACCCAAAAAGCAGATGTCCGCATATTTGGGATCAATTGTGCCCTCGCACCACTCGGCCGCCTGGGCCAATGTAATTCTCGACATAATTACCTCGTTTCCATCAGATGTGCGGCAACTTCTTCCCGTTCATCCAGATGATACTTCACACCGTTGATTTCCTGATAGGTTTCATGGCCCTTTCCGGCCAATATAATCATATCATCTTTTCCCGCAATGTCCATAGCATATCGGATCGCTTTTCGTCGTTCCTCAATGACAATGTAGTTCTTTTTCTCCTGGGGTACACCTTCCAGAATATCCGCAATGATATCCATAGGAGCTTCTGTCCGGGGATTATCGGAAGTAATGACTGCAATATCCGACAGCTCCGCACCGATTCTGCCCATAATGGGCCGCTTCACCGGGTCACGATCACCGCCGCAGCCAAAAACTGCAATCAGACGGCCTTTGCAAAAGTCACGGACAGAGCGTAATACATTTTCCAGTCCGTCTGGTGTGTGGGCGTAATCCACAAGCACCGTATAGGGTTTTCCCGGGGTGGGTACTACCTCCACTCTGCCCCGCACGCCCTTTGCGGTTTTCAATGCTTCCGCGGCATCTTGCAGAGAAATACCCAGTTGCAGTCCGATACCCAGCACAGAAAGGGCGTTATACACCGTAAACCTGCCGGGAATGGGCAATGATACGCTTTGCTTCGTTGCTCCGGATACAGCCGTAAAGGAAATGCCATCGGCATGGAGGATCAAATCCTGGGCATACAGCTGAGCCGTGGACTTGACAGTGGTCGTAAGTATCTTGCAAGTCGCCGCACTGCGGATGCGGTCATAGTATTCGTCGTCTCCGTTCAGCACACCCTTGTTGCAGCGGCGAAACAGCTCCGCCTTGGCATCGCAATAGGCATCCATAGTCTTGTGGAAATCCAGATGATCTTCTGTCAAATTTGTAAAGGCAGCCACGTGAAAATGAACGCCCGCCACCCGGTCAAGGGAAATGGCATGGGAGGAAACCTCCATAACCACATGCGTACAGCCTGCATCCCGCATACGGGCAAACAGGCCTTGCAGTTCAAAGCTTTCCGGAGTGGTACGCTCTGTGGGGATGACTTCGTCTCCCACCATGTTCTCCATGGTGCCGATCAGGCCCACTTTTGCACCCAAGGTTTTTTCCAAAACATGCTTCAAAAGCAGCGTAGTGGATGTTTTGCCGTTTGTGCCGGTGACACCGATCATGGTCATGCTTCTTGCCGGATGACCATAGAAATTGCACCCGATCAACGCCAAAGCCAGTCGGTCAGACTCCACCAGAATGTAGGGCACATGATCTGCCGGACGTTTCGCCGTCACCACAGCCACAGCACCCTTTTCCAGTGCCATGGGAATAAAGCGGTTGCCGTCCACCGCAAAACCGCTGATGGCCACAAACAGGCCGCCAGGGGTCACTTTCCGGGAGTCGTAGGCAACGCTGGGAATATCCAGTTCCAAATCCACTGTGGTCTCCAATACGGAAATACCGGACAGCAATTCTCTCAGTTTCATGGTAACTCCTTCCCCCGATGGAACGCAACCTCATTTCATGTCATTCCGAGCCAGCACGCACGCTGGCGTGGGAATCCCCATCATAAGAAGGAGATTGCCACACCAGTGACATCGGTCACTGGTTCGCAATGACATTGCGTTCAGACCGGAGCTTTTGTATCAGTAAATTCCAATCGTATGGTCGTACCTACGATTACCTGTGTTTTTGGTGTGATATTTTGTGCTGTTACTGTAACTGTGGGTGATATTTCCTGATTGCCCGCAGGCAAAATATACAGCCCCAGTGCACCGGCCGCAGAACTGGCCTGTTGGCGGTTCATGCCTGTAAAATCCGGAACTTCCACCATTCGCTCCGCGGCTTTTTCTCCAAGATAGAGCAAAATTTGGCTGTTTCCGGGGACGGATGCTCCCGGCTTTGGGATTTGATCCGTTACCGTATCCCCCATACCCACAAATTGGGCGGTCAATCCCAGTGCTTTCAGCTGTTTTTCCGCTTCCTTTTGAGTCAAACCGCTGAGGTCTTCCAAAACTACCGTTTTGCCGGCGGCGTCTTCCTCAGAGAAATTCTGCTGAACACCCAGATATGGCAGGATGTCTGACATCACCGCACCCACGGTGGGAGCCGCCATCACACCACCGGAAATGTACATCCCTGTCGCCCTTGACGGTGTGTCCAGGGCCACTAATACAATATACTCCGGATTGTCCATTGGTGCAATCCCCACAAATGATACGATTTTATCCAGCGTTGGCTGACCATTCTCGTCTAAAACGTCGATTTTTTCGCTTGTACCCGTCTTTCCACCTATGGAAAATCCGGCAACAGAGGCATTTTTTGCCGTTCCCACGTCCACAACGGACTTTAAAAGCTCGCACATGGTTTTGGAAGTTTCTTCGCTGATGACCTGCCGTACTGCCGTGGGTTCTTGTTGAAGTACGGTGTTGCCATTTGCGTCCAACACTTCTGAAACGATATACGGTTCCATCAAATTGCCGCCATTTACAACAGATGAAATGGCACGCACCAATTGGAGAGGCGTCAGTTTAAAAGTTTGGCCGAAAGAACCGGATGTGAGCGATGCTGTCCCCCACTTATCCGTATCTACAATCAGTTCCTTGGAGAAAAACACACCCTTGCTCTCCCCCGCCAGATCGATTCCCGTTTTTTCCATCACACCGAATTTGCTGATGTAATCGTAGAATCGCTCTCCGCCCAATTTCAGTGCAATGTGAGCAAAGGCCAGGTTGCAGGAATTCTGCAATGCCTGGGGTGTTTTTTCCGCTCCATGGCCCGTGGAACGCCAGCAATGCAGCAGTTGGGAACGGCCCGGAATCTTCTCTGCCCCGGAACAATGAAAGGGCGTATTTAAATCAATCGCTCCGCAGTCCAGAGCCGCGGCCATGGTCAGCACTTTAAATGTAGAGCCGGGTTCATATCCGTCGGACAGCACCCGGTTTCGCCATTGTTTCAGCCGGGCCGCTGTTACCGCCGTCTGATAGGCCGACTTGGCTTTTTCGTAGGCTTCCGAGCCCTCCGGAAGGGCCAAATAATTCAGACGAAGCTCCTCTGTTTCTTGTAACGCGGTTTCGTCTGTAATTTCCAAATAATTGTTGGGATCATAGCTTCCCAAGGTCGCCATGGCCAGGATCTTCCCGGTCTTGACTTCCATCACCACACCGAACGCCCCGTTTTGCACATCGTAGCGAGCAATGGCGGCACGCATTTGCTTTTCCAGGCAAGCCTGCACCGTGGTATCCAGCGTCAATACCACACTGCACCCGGGGATGGATTCCACATATTTTTCATAGGAATAGGGCATATCCATTTCGTTGTTGCCCTTGGTGGTGATTACCTGTCCCGCTGTGCCTTCCAAAAAGGCATTGTAGGACGCCTCAATCCCCTCAGACCCGGTATTGGAAGCGTTGGTAAACCCAATCACCTGAGCTGCCAAGGTGCCGTAGGGATAGGTACGTTTGGAGCTGGGCTCCAGGTGAATACCGGAGATGCCGTGGCTGTTGATAAAATCCCGTACTTGGGCAGCCACAGATTCATCGATATTTGCCGCAATCTGTTGATACCGTTTGGTCAGATCTTTTCCCAATTTCAGAATCCGCTCCCGGTCTGCACCCAAAATTTCAGCCAGCTCTGTAGCTACCAGTTCCAGATCCGCCTTGGACTGTTTCAGTTCATGGGGGTCGAGGTATACATTTTCCACCGTTTCGGAAAATGCCAGAATATTCATGTTCCGGTCGTAGATCGTGCCCCGGTGGGCAGTAACGCTGGTGGTACGGGTCTGGTTACGCAGGGCCAGATTGGAATAATACTCATAATCCGTGATCATCAACTGATACAGTTGCAAAGCCACAGGTATAAATGCCACAACGCCAAATATGGCCATTACCGCCAATATTCTGCGATGATGCCCCGAATCCCCGCGAACCCGGGCAAATTCCTTCCGACCTTCCCTTTTCGCCATTGCACACCGGCCTTTCTGACTGCATTTGGCTCAAAATGGGCAGCAAGGAATCCCTCGCCGCCCATCGCAGCTATTCAATCATATTGGCCTGCAGTGGCATTATGCAAACATTCCCAGGAAGAATGCCCAAAAACTTTCCCACGCCGTGGGTTCCTGGGTCACCTCAGGTGTTGTCACCTGCATCTGCAAGTGGGTTACCTGCTCCACGGGCACCATACCCATGGCAGTGGCGATCTGTCGAACTTCTTCCAGATCATACCCCGACGTATATGTATCCTGCAGCTGTGCATTCTCTTCTTGCAAGGACATGGCATATTCCCGATAGATTTCGGATTCTTGTTGTGCCTGGTTCATCTGCACCAAGCCAACCGTCAGCATGATTACAAGCACGATGGCGGCCAAAATACCGCCCACTGCCACCAAATCAACCGGAATCACGTATCTCTGCTGCTTTTTGATCTTGGGAAGCTGTGCAGAGGGTCTTTTCTGAGGTCTCTTTTCCGGCTGAGGTGCAGCAGTGCCGGATACATATGCGTTGATATACCGAATCTCAGGCTGCATTGCCATGAAGATCCCTCCTTCTCAAATCTTTTCACAGATACGCAGCTTCGCACTGCGTGCTCTGGGGTTTCGTTCCAGTTCTTCTTCACCGGAAACGATGGGTTTTTTATTCACAAGTTTCACTTGCGGTTTCTTTCCACAGACACAGACCGGGAAATTGGGAGGACAGATGCATCCCTTTGCTGCATCCGCCATGCCGTTCTTGACGATCCGGTCTTCCAGAGAGTGGAACGTAATGATGGCCAACCGTCCACCGGGATTCAGCTTGGGGATCGCCGCTTCCATCACTTTCCGAACCGCGCCCAACTCGTCATTGACTGCAATGCGGATAGCCTGAAAACTGCGTTTGGCCGGATGCTGCTTTTCCCGCAAGGCTGCAGCCGGCATGGAAGCACGGATCACGTCCACCAGTTCCAACGTAGTTTTAATGGGTTTTTCCTCCCGCACCCGGCAAATGCCGGCTGCGATCTGAGGTGCGTACCGTTCTTCACCGTAATCGTACAGGATTCGGCGTAATTCTTCATAAGACCAGGTGTTGACCACAGTCTCAGCGGTGAGGACATCGCCGTTGTTCATACGCATATCCAGAGGTGCGTCAGCCATGTAGGAAAATCCCCGGCTGCCATCATCCAATTGGGGCGAGGAAACACCAAGATCCAGCAGGATTCCATCTACACCGTCGATGCCCAGGTTGTCCAGCACGTTTGCGATCTCACAGAAGTTGGAATGTACCAACATCACTTTATCTCCGAAAGGTGCCAACCGCTCCCCTGCCGCTTTCAGTGCCACTGGATCCCGGTCAATGCCGATCAGGCGACCGGTGGTGAGCCGGGCCGCTATCTGGCTGGAATGTCCCGCGCCGCCCAGGGTTCCGTCCACATAAATACCGTCGGGACGGATATTCAATCCTTCAATGCACTCGTCCAGCAGGACGGACACATGATGAAATTCACTCATAGACCGATGGCCTCCAAAGATGCCAGCAGTTTTTCGGGTGTGAGATTCTCTGCCTCAAAGGCTTCAAATTCGCTAAGATCCCAAATCTCTGCCTGGCCTGCACGACCAACGATCATAACTTCCTTTTGGATTCCGGCATAGCTCAGCAAAAACTGGGATAAACCAAAACGGAACTGTCTGTCCGGTTCGCACTCCACTGCGTTCATGAAGATCAGGCTGGTAGCAGCACCCTTTTGGGAAATAGGCAGGGTGTTGTAATTGTCGCTGAGGGTCTGCCAGTCGGATGCCTTGTAGATGGTCAAGCACCGATGACCGCAGTTGACACCCAAGGTCACATAGAAATCTTCTCCCAATTCCTCCCGCAACTTTGAAGGAACGAAAAGACGGTTCTTATCGTCCAATTTTGCAGTGTATTTTCCGATCACAGATGCTCACCTCCTCCACTTTGCTCCACTTTTCATCCATTTTGCTCCACTTAATGACAGTATAATACCTCATTTTTCAAAAATCAATATTTTTTTGCAAAAAAGTTATATTTTTTTCTAAAAAACCTGTGAAAACCCAATTTTCGAACGCTTGTTCTATATATTTTCTTATATTTGGAAGAAAATCTCCCCTTCCCGGACGCCACCCCGAATCTGGGACGGCTTTTTCCCGTGGCGGAGCAGCTCCTCTGCCAGGGGTCCTTCCACTTTTGACTGGATCAACCGCCGCAGATGCCGGGCACCGTCCCTTGGTTTGCATTGAGCAGATAAGTGCTGTGCTATATCATCACCCAGGGTCAACTGAATTCCGATTGCTGTCATTCTGTCTTTGAGCTGCTCCAGATACTTTTGAGCGATGGCCGTCAGTTCCCCTTGCTCCAAGGGTGCAAAGGAAATGATCTGATCCAACCGCCCTAAGAATTCCGGCAGAAATGTTTGGTTCAGAGACTCCTGCTGTTCGGCAGCATTGCCCGCCGGACGGAATCCCAGCCCGTCCCCTTTGATCCTGCCACCGGTGTTGGATGTCATGACAATGATAGCATTCTTGAAGCTGACCCGGCGGCCGGTGGAATCGGTAAGCACGCCCTCCTCCATAATTTGCAGCAACAGTCCCAGAACATCCGGATGGGCCTTTTCCAGTTCATCCAGCAACACCAGACAATAGGGTCTGCGACGCACCGCTTCGGTGAGCTTCCCTCCCTCTTCATAACCCACATAACCGGGAGGTGCACCGATCAGCCGGGAGACGGATTGCTTTTCAATATATTCCGTCATATCCAGCCGAATCAGGGCATCCTTACTGCCGTATAATTCTTCTGCAAGGGCTCGGCACAGCTCCGTCTTGCCTACCCCAGTTGGGCCGGTGAACATCAAGCATGCCACCGGGCGGTTTTCATCCCGGATATCGGAAAAGCCACGGCGTACCGCCTCTGCCACAGAGTGGACAGCCTTCTGCTGGCCGATCACACATTTGGAAAGGATTTGTTCAAGTTCCATCAGCCGCTGTCTCTGATCGGCATTCAGCCGACCCACAGGGATGCCCGTACGGGCCGAGACCGCCCATGCCACGTCTGCACCGGTGACAGTCCGGGGCCGCTTATGCTCTGCGGTACGAGCCACCATTTTTTGCATTTTATCCCGCAATTCCGCCGCTTTTTCGAAACGGCTTTCCCGCACAGCTTCGTTTAACGCCTGCTCCAAATTTTGCTGAGTGGCGTTGCGGTTGTAACGCATTTCCTCCATGCGGGCGTGGGACGCCCCCTCGTCCAGCAAATCGATGGCCTTGTCCGGTAAATACAGATCCGGCAAATACCGCACAGACAGCCGCAGAGCCTCTTCCAGGGCGTTGTGGGTTATACGCAGACGGTGATGCCGTTCCAGGCCCGGTCTCAATCCTTCCAGAATTGCCATGGTTGCCTGCTGGTCCGGTTCTTCCACCATCACCGGACGAAAACGCCGCTCCAATGCTGGGTCTTTTTCAATATACTTCCGGTATTCCGCCAATGTGGTCGCACCCAGCATTTGCAATTCTCCCCGGCCAAGTGCCGGCTTGAAAATGTTGGCCGCATCGATGGCACCCTCTGCCGCACCCGCACCTACGATGGTGTGCATCTCATCCACGAACAAGATCACGTCCCCGCACCGCTTGATCTCCTGCAAAACGTCACGAAGCCGCTCTTCAAACTCGCCCCGGTATTTCGTACCGGCTACCAGATTGGCCATATTCAGGCTGATCAGCCTTTTTTCTTTCAGTTGGGGCGGCACATCCCCCACGCTCATACGCTGTGCCAGACCCTCTGCGATGGCTGTCTTCCCCACCCCCGGCTCCCCCACCAACGCCGGGTTATTTTTATTTTTCCGGCTGAGGATGCCGATGACCATATCGATCTCCCGATCTCGGCCAATCACCCGCTCCATGGTGGACGCCTTCAAAACCAGATCTTCGCTGAATTGTTCCAATAATTTCAAATCGACCGCTCCTTTTTTCGTTTTTTCCCGTTGCTGTGCTGACCATTGCATATGTTCAACCGTTCTGGTAAACAGTTCATTCCGGTCCACAGCAAGGATATCCAATAACTCCTGTGCCACCGTATGCTGCATACGCAGAAGTGACAGCAAAATGTGGCATCCGCTCACCTCTGTCCTGCCCAAACGCCTGGCTTCCTGTCCTGCGGTACAGAGTATTTTTCTGCCTTCCCGGGTTAACCCCTGAGGAAGTGGCAGATCCGGTGTCCCCGCCCCGAATGCCTTTGCCATAACACGCCGGGCTATCTCAGGACTGAATCCATAGCTTCCAAGTAATTGGCTGACCCATCCATCCTGATAACACAGTGCCGTCAAAAGATGTTCACTGCCCACATAACTATGTCCCAATTCCCTGGCAATACCGGCTGCTGTCGGGATCAATCTGCCGCACTGTGTCTCAAAACGCATACCGCACCCCTCCCTCATCTGCAAATTTTCGCCACCCCAGACAAAAAATATACGAAATAATTTGAAAAAAGGAATTGCATTTTCTGAAATCCATGGTAGAATAGAGTTGCGTTTGTACATAGATGCAAATGCCGAAAAACACATAATGGAGGGAAAATCATGGCTTACAATATTACCGATGCTTGTGTCAAGTGCGGTTCCTGCGCTGACAACTGCCCCGTTGAGGCAATCTCCGAGGGTGAAGACAAGTACGTCATCGATGCCGATGTTTGCGTCAGCTGCGGCGCTTGTGCTGACAACTGCCCCGTCGAAGCTATCGAGGAAGGCTGATTCTTCCGAACCGCAGTCAGTCTGCGCAGCCTGGTTTTCCGGCTGTGCAGGCTGACTTTTTTTGGAGGTAGACCATGGAAACTTTCCATAATGGCTTTACTTTGGATATCCCGGCCGGTGCTTTCCCATTGAGTACGGATTCCATTTTGCTCTGCGATTTCATCAGCTTGCCCAAAAACGCCCGGGTTCTTGATCTGGGTGCCGGATGCGGCACATTGGGCACACTTCTTTGTGCCAGGGACAGTCATTGCCGGGTCACCGGCGTTGAATTGGACGGCGTTGCCCATGCAGCCGCCTTGGAAAACATTCGCAGAAACAATTTATCTGCCCGCATGGAAAGTATATGCGGCGATCTGCGGGCCATCCCCAGTGAGCTGACTCCGGGTAGTTTTGACATATGCATCTCCAATCCCCCCTACTACACCGGCGGCCCTGCCAGTCAGCAGACTCCCCTTGCCCGCCGAGATGACTGCTGCACACTAGCGGAATTGATTGTTGCAGCGGGAAAAATGCTGAAATTCGGCGGCGATTTTTGTCTGGTACACAAACCGGAGCGGCTGGCGGAAATCTGTGCCATAGCCACAGCCAACAAGTTGGAGCCGAAACGGCTGCGTTTGATCCGTCATCGCACAGATGGAGATATCTCTTTGATTTTGCTGTCCTGCCGCAAAGGCTGCAAGCCGGGACTTTTGTGGGAAGAACGCTGTCTTTTCCATCCGGACGGACAGCCCACTGACTATTACCGTACACTTTACCATCTTTAGGAGGCAGGCCATGGCAGGAATGTTGTATCTGGTCCCCACCCCCATCGGCAATCTGGGGGATATTTCCATCCGGTGCCGGGAAACTTTGGAACGGGCGGATTTTATTGCCGCAGAGGATACCCGTGTCAGCCTGAAGCTGCTGAACCACCTGGGCATTAAAAAAAGCCTTGTCAGCTACTTTGAGCATAACAAGGCCGCAAAAGGCGATATGATTGTTCAGCGGATTTTAGCCGGTGAGACCTGTGCATTGGTCTCCGATGCCGGCAGTCCGGCCATCTCTGACCCCGGTGAAGAACTGGTAAAGCAGTGTGCAGAGGCAGGCATTACCGTGTGTGCCATCCCCGGCCCCTGTGCGGTGATTACCGCACTGAGCATCTCCGGGCAAAGCACTGGCAGATTCTGCTTTGAAGGCTTTTTGTCCACGGCAAAAAAGAGCCGCCGGGAGCATTTGGAAAGTCTGATTGGCGAAAGCCGCACCATGATCTTCTATGAAGCTCCCCACAAGTTACTGGCAACTTTGGAAGATATGGCAGCTGTTTTCGGTGCAGACCGACCCATCAGCCTGTGCCGGGAATTGACGAAGCTTCACGAAGAAGTGGTACGCACCACCTTGGGTGAAGCCATCGCCAAATACACAGAAACACCGCCCAAGGGCGAATTTGTCTTGGTTGTCGCCGGTGCTGCTCCCGTAAAAAAAGAAGTGGCCACCCCCGCGGACGCTGCCGCAAGAGTGGCCCAATTGGTGGAAGAAGGCCTGTCCCGAAAGGATGCCATCAAGCAAACCGCCAAGGAGCTGGATCTTCCCAAAAATGTGGTTTATGACGCTGCATTGCAGGAATGAGGTACAATTATGACAAAATATCCTCTGAACGAAGCCGATAAAAATTTGATTCCCATGGCATTGAAAGTGCTACAAGAGAATTTTGATGACGGCGTTTATAATCACACCGTAGGCTGTGCTCTGCTGTGCAAAAATGGCACTGTTTACACAGGCGTAAATTGCGACGGCATCCATGGCTCCTGTGCCGAGTATATCACTATGGGTATTGCCATTTCTGCCGGTGAGCGGGAATTTGAGACCATCGTTGCCGTTCACGACAAGGCGGATAAGTTCGTGATTCCCCCGTGTGGAAACTGCCGGCAGATGCTCTTTGAATACTGCCCGGATATCAAGGTCATCGTGAAAGACGAAAACGGCGAACTTGTGAAAGTAACCGCCCGTGATCTTCTCCCCTTTGCTTGGGAACCGGTGATTTGTTAACAGGAAAATGATAGCCGCCTCAGATTGAGGCGGCTGTTGTTATCTATTCGGCATATTGGAATTGGTCTAACGCTGTGCTGGGAACCATGGTATTCCAAACAGCTCCAGCACAAAAAAGTATCCAACAAAACACAGAATAACGACCGAGAGCACAGTAAGCAAAAATGAAATGGCAGAAATAATGTTTGAACACCTTTTCCTAAATAAGAAAAAAGCAACATGTATAGAGGAAAAAACGAAAGCAAGACATTGAACCACAAAAATGACTGTTGGAAATAGATTCATCTCTGTTAAATAAAATTCTTTACCATTCCAAACAGGCAAATACATCAAGAAATAAAGCAACGGTGCACAAATAGATATCACGAAAAATATTCTCGTTCCTATCGTTGCATTTTTCATACAATCACTCTCCTTTGTCAAATGCCAGCTTGTCTGATTACACTTTGGCCTTTTCGTTATTATCCACACTATTGCGGTACACCACGAACCGCTGGAACAGGAATTCCGTGACCATGTTCAGAAGCATATTGATAAAGGTAACAATGTACTCATTCCAAGCCAGGGTATCGGCCAGATAATACTCCAACACGGTGGAAAGGGGCGTAAACACGCAATAGTATCCGGCTACCAACAGCATTGCCCGGGTGATATTACCTGTGGATTTGAAGGTGAATTTGCGGTTGAAGGTGAAATTCCAAACAACGGACAGTACCAAAGCAATTAGGTAGGACAGCCAATATTCCAGCCCTGCCAGCTCGTTCAGCAGGGCAAAGCTGCCCATCTGGATGATGCCGGCGGAAGCGGAAAACAGGACAAACTTAATGGAACGCAATAATTCTTTCTTATTCATAAGTACCTCTTTACAAAAACTGCCGCAGCGGGTGCTGCGGCAGTATATTGATTTGTGATTACTCCTCGTCTTCGAACGAGAATTCCAAAGTTTCACCGCAGTTGGGGCAAGTCATGCTGCCCTTTTCCAGGGTTTCCTCGTCGAAGTCGATGATTTCGCCGCAGGCACACTCTACCTCGTAGATGGTGGAGTCTTCGTCGCCGAAGTCAAAGCCTTCGTCGTCATAGTCCTCGTCCTCATCCTCATCATCCCAGTCGAAGTCATCCTCGTCATCATAGTCGTCCTCATCCTCATCCAGGATGAAGTCTTCGATGGCGTCCAGATCCTCTTCGATCTCGTCCAGTTCGTCAGAGATGGCGATGGTGGTATCCTCAACAGCGGTCAGTTTCTTGGTCACATCAACCAGCAGGTCAACGATGGCGGCAATCATCTTGCCCTCGTCGGACTCGGTATTCAGATTCAGGCCATCCATCAGGCCCTTCAAATAAGCGGACTTTTCGGAAATGGTCATAATCGTTCTCCTTATGCCTTGGAACGGCCCAGGTATTCGCCGGTACGGGTGTCGATCTGGATCTTGTCGCCCTCGTTGATGAACAGGGGCACCTTCACCTCTGCGCCGGTCTCAACAGTAGCGGGCTTCAGGGTGTTGGTAGCGGTGTTGCCGGCAAAACCGGGCTCGGTCTTGATGACCTCCAGGTCCACAAAGTTGGGGACTTCAATACCGAAGACCTTGCCCTTGTAGCTCATGATGGTGCAAACGTCGTTCTCCTTGACGAACTTGAAGGAATCGTCCAGGACAGAACCGTCGATGGGCTCCAGCTCGTAGGTCTCGCCGTCCATGAAGTAGTACAGCTCGCCGTCATTGTAGGAATACTCCATCTTGCGGCGCTCGATATATGCGGTG
>JAZOBY010000011.1:0-28947 GCA_045596215.1 Faecousia sp. | reverse complement strand
CTGGTCGAAATGGAAATCCGTGAGACCCTGTCCTTCTACGAGTTCCCCGGCGACGACATCCCCGTCATCCAGGGTTCCGCTCTGAACGCTCTGATCTCCGAGTCCAACGACCCCAACGCTCCCGAGTACGCTTGCATCAAGGCTCTGATGGACGCTGTCGACGAGTATATCCCCACTCCCGACCGTAAGGCTGACATGCCCTTCCTGATGCCCGTTGAGGACGTCTTCACCATCTCCGGCCGTGGCACCGTTGCTACCGGTAGAGTTGAGCGTGGCCAGATCAACAAGAACGACAAGGTTCAGATCGTCGGTCTGCAGGAAGAGAAGAAGGAAACCGTCGTTACCGACATCGAAATGTTCCACAAGCTGCTGGACTACGCAGAAGCCGGCGACAACATCGGCGCTCTGCTGCGTGGTGTTGACAAGAAGGAGATCGAGCGCGGCCAGGTTCTGTGCAAGCCCAACTCCATCAACCCCCTGACCAAGTTCGCTGGCCAGGTCTACGTCCTGTCCAAGGAAGAAGGCGGCCGTCATACTCCCTTCTTCAACAACTACCGTCCTCAGTTCTACTTCCGTACCACTGACGTTACCGGCATCATCAACCTGCCCGAAGGCACCGAGATGTGCATGCCCGGCGATAACGTCGTGATGAACGTTGAGCTGATCACCCCCATCGCTATCGAGAAGGGCCTGCGTTTCGCTATCCGTGAAGGCGGCCGTACCGTCGGTTCCGGCGTTGTTACCGAGATATACGAGTAATTCTTATAGCTGAAAAGCATTTTGATCCCCCGAGCCTCGGCTCGGGGGATTTTTCTGCTTGCTGTGACTTTCCTTTTGTGCTATGATAAAAGAAAAGGGGTGTCGTTATGAAAAGATGGATCGCTGGGTGTATCAGCCTTTTCCTTGCAATGAGCTTGACTGCCTGCGGCGCAGCAGAGCCAATTGGGCAAACACCGGAAACCTCGTCTTCGACAAGCGTTCAGTCTTCCACTGCTACCCCGAATACGACTCATTCGCCGGCACAGACCAAGCCGCCGGAATCAACGCAGGGCGAACCGTATTTGGTATATTCGCCCTATGTTGTGAAAACAACAGTTCGGGAATATCTTGGGGACGACTATGACCTGTATTGCAAAATGGTCGATTCTGTGATCAATTACGATGGCTATGTAAGCGGTTTTTCCAGTGAGGAACAGTTTTTTAATTTGTGGCGTATTATGCGAGAGGAGTGGCCTCCTGCTCAAATGGTTTGCGCAAACTATGGGACTACCGATGAGCCTTACACATATAAGGACGGCGTATGTCAGATCGCCTTTCAATATGACCGCAGCGAGCATGACCAGGTCATTCAGGCCTTTTCTGACCGCATTACAAAGGATTTGTCCTGTGTAAACAAAGGCGATACAGAAGTCGAAATGATTGCGAAACTCTATATGCATGCCAGCACGGAAATGAATTATGCCTATGGCTCGGGTTTTTTATACGAGTGCATTATGAACAACAGCGGTATTTGCAACAACTATGCAGAATACCTCATACTGCTGCTAAGTCAGGCGGGTATTGAGTGTTACCTTGCCGGAGGTTCGGGCGCGGGTATCGACCATGCATGGGCCATTGCAAAAATGAATGGCCAGTTTTATCATTTCGACCCCACATGGGAAAATGCGTCCCGGAATTGGGCGTGGTTTGCAATTGATGATGAACTTCGTCATGCGTCTATGGATCCCTCGGAGCTGGGTACTTTACAGACTTACGGAGACTGGGATTACGAGACAAATACATGGTTGCCGCCGCAGGTTTGCCCGGAAAGCTTCTGTCAAGATACCAGAGAGGATGACATGCCACCCTGGAAATGGTGATCATACCCCCGAGCCTCGGCTCGGGGGATTTTTTGTGTTTTTCGAGAAATTTCATCCCCCAGGGGGGCTTCAAATCCTGTTTTTTCTGTTTTATAATGAGGAAAACAAATACAAGGAGTGATTTTATGAAGCTGACCCCTGTGAAAAAATTGGTTTTTACCGCCGTATGTGCTGCATTGTGCTTGGTGCTGCCTATGGCATTCCACACGATTCCGAATGCCGGTTCGATTTTTCTGCCAATGCACATTCCGGTGCTGCTGTGCGGACTGATCTGCGGCTGGCCCTATGGCGGCGTTTGTGGTATCATCGGGCCGCTGCTTTCCAGTCTGGTCACCGGTATGCCCCCGGCGGCTATGCTGCCATCCATGATGGTGGAGTGCTGTGCTTATGGCTTCGTGACCGGTATGTTAATGCGTCATGTCCATACCAAACACGCTGTGGCTGATTTATATATCAGTTTGGTGTCCGCAATGGTGGTTGGCCGTGTGGTGGCCAGCTTTGCTAAGGCGTGGATCTTCACCCCCGGTGTTGCACCCTTCGCCTGGGTGACGACCTCTCTTGTGGCGGGAATTCCCGGCATTGCCATTCAACTGGTGCTGATGCCTATGGTGGTATTTGCACTGACCCGTGCCAAGCTAATCCCCATACGTTACCCCAAGGAAGTGCCCTATGAATAAACAGGAGGTAATCGCTTTTTTTGACCGTCTTGCACCCGACTGGGATGCGGACATGATCCGACATGATGAGGTCATCCACAAAATTTTGGACATTGCCGGCATTACAAGTGGCATGGATGTTCTGGATGTGGCCTGCGGCACAGGTGTGCTATTCCCGGATTATCTGGCGAGAAATGTGGGGTCACTCACAGCAATCGACATTTCCTCCGAAATGGCCAGAATTGCCCAAAGCAAGTTCCCGGATGTGCAGGTTATCTGCGGGGATGTGGAGACGGCAAATTTCGGCAAGAAGTTTGATTGCATTGTGGTTTACAATGCCTTTCCCCATTTTCCGGATCCGGAAAATCTGATCCGGGTGTTGAGCGACCTCTTGAAACCCGGCGGTACGCTGACGGTCGCCCATGGCATGAGCCGGGCACAGATCGACCACCATCACGAGGGCACGGCCAGCAAGGTTTCTGTGGGACTGATGCACGAAGATGACCTGGCGGTGATTTTTAGCAGATACCTGAATGTGACTGTAAAAATCTCCGATGATCGGATGTACGCGGTGTGCGGTACAAAATAAACCAATGAGAGGGTAGTTTGCCCTCTCATTTTTATGCAGGATTTTTTTGATTTTCTTTCATATTTTCTTGCAATTGTCCACCGCTCGTGGTAAAATGTCTTTGTTATTTGAAATTTTGCATTTCATAAGGAGGAAATTGCCAAATGAATTATATTGATGAAGTATATGAAAAAGTAGTAGCCCAGAATCCTGCACAGCCGGAATTCCACCAGGCGGTGAAGGAAGTTTTGGAGTCACTGCGTCCTGCTATTGAACGGGACGAGGCCGAGTATCGCCGCAACGCATTGCTGGAGCGGTTAACTACCCCCGACCGGCTGGTCCAGTTCCGGGTTGCTTGGGTGGACGATGCAGGCCAGGTTCAGGTGAACAATGCCTACCGTGTGCAGTTCAGTAATGCCATCGGTCCTTACAAGGGCGGTATTCGTTTCCATCCCTCTGTAAACCAGAGTGTTATCAAATTCCTGGGTTTTGAGCAGATCTTCAAGAATTCTCTCACCGGCCTGCCCATTGGCGGCGGTAAGGGCGGTTCTGACTTTGACCCCAAGGGCAAGTCTGACCGGGAGATCATGGCCTTCTGCCAGAGCTTCATGACCGAGCTTTATAAGTACATCGGTGCGGATGTGGACGTTCCAGCCGGTGATATCGGCGTGGGTGCCCGGGAGATCGGCTATATGTACGGCCAGTACAAGCGTATCCGCGGCGTGTATGAAGGCGTGCTCACCGGCAAGGGCTTGTCCTACGGCGGCAGCTTGGCCCGGAAAGAGGCCACAGGTTACGGCCTGCTGTATTTCACCGAGGAGATGCTGAAATCCAACGGAACACAACTGGCCGGCAAGACCGTTGCGGTGTCCGGTGCCGGTAATGTGGCGATTTATGCCATCGAGAAGGCTTGGCAGTTGGGTGCAAAGCCCGTGACCTGCTCCGATTCCTCCGGCTGGATCTACGATCCCGAGGGCATTGATGTGGCCCTTTTGAAGGATGTCAAGGAGGTCCGCCGTGCCCGTCTGACCGAGTATGCCGCGGCCCGTCCCAGTGCAGTTTATACCCCTGGTAAGGGCGTTTGGTCTGTTAAGTGCGATGTGGCTCTGCCCTGTGCAACGCAGAACGAGCTTCTTCTGGACGATGCAAAGCAGCTGGTAGCCAACGGCTGTATTGCCGTGTGCGAGGGTGCGAATATGCCCACCACCATGGATGCCACTGCCTATTTGCAGGAAAACGGCGTGCTGTTCTGCCCCGGTAAGGCAGCGAATGCCGGTGGCGTAGCTACTTCCGCATTGGAAATGAGCCAAAACTCCGAGCGTCTGCACTGGAGCTTCGAGGAAGTGGACAGCAAGCTCAAAGGCATCATGGTCAATATCTTCCACAGTGTTGACAACGCAGCCAAGGAATACGGTATGGAGGGCAACTATGTTGTGGGTGCCAATATCGCCGGCTTCCTGAAAGTGGCCGACGCCATGAACGCCCAGGGTATTGTGTACACCATAAAAAAGCACCGCTCCGGCGGTGCTTTTTTGATGCGACACAAGTCTATAAGCCGGGTTCTGTTTTGACAGCCATCTATCTAGTCCCGCAATTACTCACGGGATCCAGCCACCTCCTCGGAACGGCCGGGCAAGCCATCTGTTCCTCCACGGTGTTGCTTCGGGATAGAGTTTACATCGTAAAACCCATGTCTCCATGGGCCGGGTGGGCTCTTACCCCACCTTTTCACCCTTGCCGATGTGTACGGAGTACACATCGGCGGTATATCTCTGTTGCACTTGTCCTGGGGTCACCCCCGGCGGGCATTACCCGTTATCCTTGCCCTGTGAAGCCCGGACTTTCCTCACGCCCTGCCTTTCGGCATGGGCCCGCGGCTGTCCAACCTGGTCGCTGAAATATTGTACTGCAAAGATGGTCAAATGTCAAATGTCTTGCAAATTCCGCTAATAGGGGATATACTATAAATAAGCAACAAATAAGGAGTGCAGAATATGAAAACACCCTTTGATACTTATTTTGAAAATTTAAGAGGAAAGCGTGTGGCGGTGCTGGGCCTGGGTGTCAGTAACCGCCCCCTGGTGCGTCTGCTTTTGGAATACGGCTGCACAGTCTGCGGTGGCGACCGCACGCAGCGGGAAAACCTGGACGCGGAAGTGCTGGAACTGGAGAAACAAGGATGCAAGTTGTATCTTGGAGAGCAATTCTATGAGGAAATGTCGGCGGATGTGGCATTCCGCACCCCCGGTATGCACCCGGACAGTCCTGCGGTAACGGCACTGCGTCATTCCGGTGCGGCTATTACATCGGAAATGGAAGCCTTTTTTGAGGTCTGCCCTTGTGACATTGTCGCCGTCACCGGTTCAGACGGAAAGACCACGACCACAACCCTCATTTCCGAAATGCTAAAAGCAGAGGGTAAGACGGTGTGGCTGGGTGGCAACATCGGCACGCCCTTGCTGCCGCTGACCCGTCAAATGAAATCCGACGATGTTGCCGTGGTGGAGTTGAGCTCCTTCCAGCTCATGGATATGACCCGCAGTCCCCGCGTTGCGGTGATTACCAACCTGGCACCCAACCATCTGGATATCCATAAAGATATGGAAGAATATGTAGAAGCTAAGAAAAATATCTACCGTTTTCAGGAGAACACAGACGTTTTGGTGGTCAATGCTGACAATGCCATCACAGCCAATTTGGTTGGCAATGGTACGACCAAGACATTTTCCCGGCTGGGGCAGGGGAATGTATGCCTGCAGGAGGGCGTGATCTGCCGCAACGGCACACCTGTGCTGAATGCAGGGGATATTCTCATTCCCGGTGTGCACAATATCGAAAATTACATGGCTGCCATCGCTGCTGTGGAGGGCTTAGTGTCCGACGAAACCATCCGAACGGTTGCAAAAACCTTTGGTGGCGTGGAGCACCGCATTGAACTGGTGCGTGTCAAAGACGGCGTGCGGTTCTACAACGATTCCATTGCATCTTCTCCCAGTCGCACCATTGCCGGCCTTCGCAGTTTCGATGAAAAGGTGATCCTCATTGCCGGCGGCTATGACAAGCACATTCCCTATGATGTGCTGGGGCCGGAGATTTGCACCCATGTGAAAAAATTGTTTCTGGGCGGTGCTACTGGGCCACTGATCCGGGAAGCGGTGGAGAAATGCGACGGGGAAAAGCCGGAAATCGTGGATTGCGGCGATTTTACTTCCGCAGTACATGCCGCTGCTAAATCGGCACATCCGGGAGATGTGGTACTCATGAGCCCGGCATCTGCCGCCTTTGACCAGTTCAAAAACTTTATGGTTCGGGGCGAGTATTTCAAGAAGCTCATTATGGAGATGTAATTATGGAATTTGGCAAACTTACAAAAGCATTTCGCAAGGCTTTACCTTTAAAAGCCTGCGGTGCGGTGATCGTGGCCGCCGGAAACGCATCCCGGATGGGCGGGGTCGACAAGGTGATGACACCCATTGGCGGAGAACCTATGATCGTTCGTACTGTTCGGGCCTTTCAAAACAGCGACGTGATCCGCCAGATCGTGGTGGTGACCCGGCAGGATCTGATTTTACCCATTATGGATCTGTGCCATCAGTTTGACAAGGTGCAATGCGTCATGGTAGGTGGCAATACCCGGCAGGATTCTGTGGAGATCGGCCTGGGGGCACTGTCTGGGGATATGAAGCTGGTTGCTGTGCACGACGGTGCACGGCCTCTGATCTCCTGGGAAGTGATCGATCGTACCGTGCGTGCGGCCCATACCTATGGTGCGGCTGCACCGGCTGTTCCGGTAAAGGATACCGTCAAGGTGGTGCAGGGCGGTGTGGTAGCATCAACACCCGACAGAAGCACCCTGCGGGCAGTGCAGACGCCCCAAGTATTTGATGCCGACTTGCTTCGCGGAGCATTGAAAAAAGCAAAAGAGGAGAACACACAGATTACCGATGATTGTTCTGCGGTAGAATTGATGGGTATGTCCGTGAAAATCGTGGAGGGTGACGAACGGAACATCAAAGTCACCACGCCCATGGATCTGAAAGTGGCGGAAATTTTGTTGGAGGAAATGCAATGAGAATCGGACACGGCTACGATGTGCATAAACTGGTGGAAGACCGGGATCTGATCCTGGGTGGCGTGAAGATTCCTTTTGAGAAGGGCCTTTTGGGCCACAGCGATGCAGATGTTCTGCTTCATGCAGTTTCTGATGCCCTGTTGGGGGCGGCGGGACTGCGGGACATCGGCTACCATTTTCCGGATACCGATCCGGCTTATAAAGGTGCAGATTCCCTGGAATTGCTCCATGTCGTGGGGCAGAAGGTGGTGGAAAAAGGGTATCGCATCAGCAATGTGGATGTGACCCTGATTGCCCAGAAACCGAAAGTGGGCATCTACATTCCCCAAATGGTTGAAAACATTGCCGGTGCGTTGGCTTTGGATGCCGACCGGGTGAATGTAAAGGCCACTACGGAAGAAGGACTGGGCTTTACCGGGAATTTGGAAGGTATCGCCTGCCACGCAGTGTGTTTGCTTGATGAATAAGAAAAAAGGCGTGCGTAAGCACGCCTTTTTATACAAATATACAGAAAAATATACGCAATATACAAAGGCGAAAATGAAAATATACAGTCATATTTATTCAAATATACAAAGAATACCTGCACTTTTGTGAAATATAACCATATAGGCCAGAATAATTTGTGTATTGTTTGTATTTCTTTACACTTGACGATGAATAATATTCGTGCTATTATTCATACATCAAAACAAACCCGCCCGGCGGGAAAGAAAAGGAGATAATTATTATGAAAAAACTGATCGCTTTGGTGCTGGCTGTCCTGATGGCCGTTGGCATGTTCGCAGGCTGCACCCCTGTCGAGGAAGCTCCCGCGGGTAACAACAAGTACAACCTGACCACCGTCAAGGAAGGCTACCTGACCGTTGTTACTTCCCCCGACTATGCTCCCTATGAGTTCTACGCTCTGGATGCAAACGGTAAGCCCCAGCTGGCTGGCTTTGATATGGCTCTGGCACAGTACATCGCTGACTACCTGGGCCTGACCCTGGAAGTCGTTACCATTGATTTCAACGGCATAATCGGTGAAATGGGTGCCGGTTCCGCTGACTTGGCTATGGCCGGTCTGTCCCCTGACCCCAAGCGGTTGGAGAAGATGGACTTCTCTGAGATCTACTACGGCGGCAAGCAGGCCTTCATCACCACCACTGACAAGGCAGACCAGTTCACTGATCTGGCATCCGCCAACCAGGCCGGCATCTCCGTCGGTGCTCAGAACGGTACCATTCAGATGGATTTGGCTGCACAATACAGTGCAGATGCTGAACTTGTTACCCTGACCAAGGCTACCGAAATCATTGCTGAACTGGTTGAGGGCAAGTTGGACGGTGCTTATGTGGAATGGGATGTAGCTGAATCCTACAAGAAGCAGTACCCCAGCCTGCACATCGTCTGTGAAGTGCCTCACGAAGACGAGGGAAATGTGATTGGCGTTGCAAAGGGTAATGCTGAACTGTTGAAGTACGTCAACGAGGCTATCAAGCAGTGTGTTGAGAGCGGTACCTTCAACACGTATTTGGAGCAGGCCAATGCTCTGGCTGCCGGCGAGAAGTATGAAGGCATGCTGGATGAGGATGGCAACATCCCCACTGACGAAGGCTAAATAGTTATACATCTATTCCTCCCCATCTTAGGTGGGGAGGAATCGGTGCGTTTATTAAGAACAGGAGAACATATATGGGCAATCTTATTACTGCATCCGGCTTTGAAAAAGCCTTTGGGTATGCAGAACGTTTTAAAGAAGGCCTGATCGTTACGGTGCTGCTGGCACTGTTTACGGTTATTTTCGGCTTTATTTTTGGTATCATTCTTGCGGTTGCAAGAATGAGCGACTTCCGTCCGTTCCGCTTTTTAAGCGTGGACAAAAACGGCCGTCTGCGGGGCAAAGGATTTTTACTGACCCTCAGCAAATTTAATCCCATTTCCTTTTTGGCCAGCTGCTATGTGGAGATTATTCGTTCCACACCTGTGCTGGTGCAGATCATGATCATTTACTTTGGCCTTTTTAATAAGCACATGATCGTACTGCCGAAAATGATGCTGTTTGGATTTATCCGGTTCGAACGCTTTGTTCCCGGCGTGGTGGCACTGAGCATGAACTCTGCAGCCTACCTGTGTGAGATCATCCGTTCCGGCATCCAGTCCATTGATGGCGGCCAGTCTGAGGCGGCCCGGAGCCTGGGCCTGTCCAAGGGCAAGACGATGCTGCACATTATCCTGCCCCAGGCACTGCGGAACATCCTGCCGGCCATTGCCAATGAATTTGTGGTCATTATCAAGGAGTCTGCCATTGCTTATACCATTGGCGTGCCGGATATTATGGCAGCAGTGAACGATGTGCGTTCGGCAACCTTCACCATCATGGAACCCCTGCTGATTGCGACGGGCATTTATTTCTGCCTGTGCTTCCCCACATCCAAGCTGATTGCCTATTTCGAAAGGAGGATGAGCCGTGGAACTGTGCGCTGATTGTTTGATTTCGGTTCAAAACCTGAAAAAGCATTTTAATAATGGAGCAATCAAGGCTCTGGACGATGTTTCTGTGGACATCCATAAGGGTGATGTGATGGTGGTCATCGGCCCCTCCGGTTCCGGCAAGTCTACCTTGCTGCGTAGCTTGAATCTGACGGAAGAACCTACCGGCGGCAGCATCCTCTTTGGCGGTGTGGATATCACCAAGAAGAAGATCCCCAATGAAAAGGGGAAGCTGGTAAAGCTGGATATTGACAAACACCGCCAGAAAATGGGTATGGTCTTCCAGCATTTCAACTTGTTCCCCCATAAGACGATTCTGGAAAACATGACTCTTGCACCTGTTCAGGTTAAGCATATGCCGAAAGCGGAAGCCAAGGAAAAGGCGTTGAGTCTTTTGAAGCGTGTAGGTCTGGAAGACCGGGCAGATGCCTATCCCATCCAGCTTTCCGGCGGACAGAAACAGCGTGTGGCCATTGTCCGTGCACTGATGATGGAACCGGAAGTGATGCTTTTTGACGAGCCCACCTCTGCCCTGGACCCGGAAATGGTTGGCGAAGTGCTTGCGGTTATGAAGGAACTGGCACAGGACGGCATGACCATGGTGGTGGTCACCCACGAAATGGGCTTTGCCCGAGAAGTGGGCAACCGGGTGCTGTTTATGGATGAGGGAAAACTCCTGGAAGAGGGGACACCTCAGGAAATTTTCGGCAATCCCCAGCATCCCAGACTGCAAGATTTTCTTTCCAAGGTTCTGTAATAGACTTTATTCCGAAGATATGCTATAATAAATGCATAACTGAAAAAAACGGGAGAGACACCAAGAATGAAGAAAATTACAGATAAATTACTTGCCCTGCTTTTGGTTTGCGTTCTGCTTGTATCCCTTGCCGCTTGCCAGAATTCCGGCGATTCTGCTTCTGTGCCGTCGCCGGGCACCATCGGGTCAAGTAGCTCGGGCACAAGCCTGCCGAACCATCAGCATGTATATGCGGGTGAGGTAATCCCACCAACTTGCACAGAAGATGGCTATACGCTCCATATCTGCACTTGCGGTGATGGTTATACGGATACGCAGGTAACAGCAACCGGACATGCTTTTGGCCAATGGCAGACAGTTACGGAGCCCACAGCCACATCCGCAGGAAGAAAAGAACGCCAGTGCAATCACTGTGGGATAAAAGAAACGGTGGTTATTGGCCTTAATGGGTGTGGCGACCAAGGTTCAGACCATTCAGATGTCAACAATGACGGCCTCTGCGATACGTGTAAGGTTGACGTTCTGGAAACTATTGATTTCTATAACTTCAATGACCTACACGGCAAATTGGAGGATACCGATACCCAGCCCGGCGTGGACGAGCTGACCACATTCCTGCTTCAAGCAAAGCAGACCGATGAACATGTGGTGATTCTCTCCTCCGGCGATATGTGGCAGGGAAGCAGTGAGTCCAACAGCACGAAGGGTATGATCATCACGGATTGGATGAATTACCTGGGAGTTGAGGCCATGGCTCTGGGCAACCACGAATTTGACTGGGGTCAGGAATACATTGCCTCCAATGCAGAACTGGCAGATTTTCCTTTCCTTGCAATCAATGTCTTCGACAATGCAACCAACAAGCGGGCTGAGTATTGTGACGCATCCGTGATGATTTCCCGTGGCGGCGTGCAGATCGGTCTGATCGGTGCAATCGGTGACTGTTATGGTTCTATTGCGGGTGAGATGACCAAGGGCATCCATTTTAAAGTGGGCAACGAACTGACGGAACTGGTAAAAGCCGAAAGCGTGAAATTGCGTGAGGCGGGGGCAGATGTGATCGTCTATCTGCTGCACGACGGCGGCAGTTACAAAAACGCAGGCAACACATCGGGATATTACGATCAGGCTCTTTCCGGTGGCGGCTATGTGGATCTGGTATTTGAGGGCCACAGCCATTCCTATTACATTTTCGAGGATGCCCACGGCGTGCCCCATCTGCAAGGCGGCGGTGACAATAAAAAGGGCATGACTCACGTGGAGATGGATGTGAATTTCGCCAACGGTGAGATTGATGTCAACATCACGGAATACATCGACCATAATGCTTGTGCATCCCTGCCCGATGCGGAAATCGTGGATCAGCTGCTGGAAAAATACTGGGATGAGATCGGTTCCGGTTATGAGGAGCTGGGTCAAAACAGCCAGTATCGGTCAAGCGGTGAGATCGGCAGAACCGTTGCCCGCCTTTACTATGAGGCAGGCGTTGCCAAATGGGGCGACGAATATGATATCGTGCTTGCTGGTGGCAGCATCAATACGAGAAGCCCCTATGACATCAAGGCAGGTGCGGTGAAGTATTCCGATCTGCAAATGATTTTGCCTTTTGACAATAAGGTCATGCTTTGCAAAATTTCCGGCAGAAATCTGATCGAAAAGTTCTTCAATAACCAAAAGTATTATTATTACTCCGAACTGTCCGTCAGCGATATTGACCCCAACGGGGAATACTATATCGTAGCGGACACCTGGACATCCGGTTACGCCTGGGTCAATTGCACCGAGATCGCGTGCTATGGTGAAAACATATTTGCCCGGGATCTGCTTGCGGACTATATCGCAGCAGGAAATTGGGAATAAGCAATAAAAGAGCCTGCCACCCGGCAGGCTCTTTTGCTATAAAAAACAGGCTTCCTTACCAAAGGAAGCCTGTTAATCTCTGAAATCGAATAATTTCGTCGGCTTAATGCATAAAGCGTCGCAAATATCAAAAACAACATCCAAAGAAACGGCGCAGTCGGCTGTTTCAATGCGGCTCATATGGGTGCGGCTGATGTTGACCAGCTCCGCCAGTTGGCTTTGGGAAAGGCCTTTTGCCTTTCGATAGTAAGAGATGTTTAACCCCAAATGACGATACTTTTCCTTTTGTTGTGATTGCATATTCTCACCCCTATTTAGTATATCCGTTGACGGCAACAAAAGCGACAACTTAAAATGTAAAAAATATAACTTGACAAGTTACAAAAGTGGTGATATACTTAAAAATAGCATTCGTGCACACATTTTGTTTTATAAGGAGGAAACAAATGAAACGATTATTGGCTTTGCTATTGGTTATGGCAATGGTGGCGGCGTATGTGCCGCTAATTACAGTACAGGTAGAAGCTGTGGCCAATACGACCGAGTTTGCCGGTGGCAGCGGCACGGAGGAAGACCCGTACTTGATTTCTACGCCTGAGCACCTTTACAGTGTGCGCAACTATCTGTCTGCCCATTTTAAGATGGTCAATGATATCGACCTTACAGCAGCAACTGCCGAAGGCGGTGACTGGGATTACGGCGGACGCGGTTGGAATCCCATTGGCAGCGATAATGTGTACGGAGATTCTGCGTTCAGCGGTATCTTTGATGGCAATGGATATACCATTGAGGGATTGCGCATCTATTTAGATACTAACAACGTACCGTCCGGTACAGGTTACTCGACTTACGTAGGCTTGTTTGCCAATGTAACCGGCACGGTTCGTAATTTGCACCTAACTAATGTGAATGTGACAAACCACTGTTCTTATAATACCAATTATCATCCGCATTGTAGTGCGATTGTTGCAAAAGTTTCGGAAACGGGAACAGTTGAAAACTGCAGTGTTTCCGGTGGGGTTACCAGTTATTGCTACTGCGGTGGTCTGGTTGGCTATAACAGTGGTAATATTAAAAACTGCTATAATGAAGCAACAGTGACCTCATATTCTTATTCTTATGCTGGTGGCATTGCAGGTCTCAGTACAGGCTCAACAGCTGTGGTTTCTAATTGCTATAACAAGGGAAATATTTATGGCGGCTGCGCAGGTGGTATTGTAGGCTATAATGGCAACTATGCAAAAATTGTAAGTTCTTATAACGTTGGTACTGTAAAGTATTCCGCCACATCTACCTCACTTGAGTATGGTATTGCTGATATATATGGCGGCACCATTACCAACAGCTACTATCTGGATGGTACCGGCGAGAGTTCCACCGGCGCAACAGCCCTTACGAGCACACAAATGCAGCTGCAGTCTGTGTATGCAGGCTTTGACTTTGAGAATGTTTGGACGATGGACGGAGATGCAGACTATCCGTATCCCGAACTGCAGTGTTTTGTCTATTGGGGCAAAAAGGGCACCTGCGGTGAAAACATGACTTGGATACTGGATGACGAAGGTACTTTAACCATTTCCGGCACCGGCGCAATGACAAATTCTGTATTTGGCGAGTCTCCTTGGTATGGAAATACGGCAATTAAAAATGTCATCATTGAAGAGGGCGTGACCAGCATTGGTGACGATGCCTTCGATGGTTGTACCGAGCTTACGAGTGTGGCCATTCCGGACAGCGTAACGGCCATCGGCGATTTGGCTTTCTTCGAATGTGACAGCCTGACCAATGTAACCTACTGTGGCACTTCGGAGCAGTGGGGTGAGATTTCTGTCGGATTGAATCCTAGTTTGAGTGATGAGCTTCTCAGCTATCACAAGTGGGATGTGGTTACAAAAGAACCCACATTCATCGCAATGGGACAGAAGACCAGCACTTGTGCTCACTGTGGTGAACAAAAGACGGAAGCCATCCCCGCAAAGTTCTATGGTACATCTGTGGAGCTGGGCAACACTCTGGATATGTATTTCGCTTTCTACAACCGTCTTGTAGACGAAAACGGCAAGGTGAAATTTGTCCGGAAGTTTGCGGACGGTACTACCGAAACCACCGAAGCACCCATTACATCCTTTAATAAAAACAATTCCCTTTATGACATTACCTACACCGGCTTGGCCGCTAAGGAAATGTGCGACACCATTCATGTGTACGTCTACAACGGCGAAGGAACGTTAGTAGGACAGCATTCCGACAGCATTCGTTCCTACATTCTCCGTCAGCTCCGGGAAAAGGAGTACGGTCAGGAATTCCGTACACTGTGCATTGACCTTTTGAACTACGGCGCGGCGGCACAAGAAACCTTTGGCTACAATACCGGCGACCTTGCCAACAAGGATCTGACCGCAGAAGAACTGGCCGAGGGCACGCAGAATGTGGCGGAATACACAAATAAGCAGACTGTAACAGGTACCACCGCAGCCTACTACGGAACAGCTTACCTTCTGGAAACAAAGATCTCCATGAGCATGGCAGTCCGGGCAAGCTATTTTGACGATGGCTGTTACGCTCTGGTGTCCTACACTGATCACACCGGCACGGAGAAGAACAACATCCGACTGGAAGGCAAGAAAAACAACAGCGTCTATGAGTTCTTCCTGAACGAGATCGTTGTTGCAGATGGACGTTGCCTGCTGACCATCGAGTTCTACAAGGCAGACGGCACCAAGGTCGTCACGGTTAAGGACAGCATGGAAAGCTACACCGCCCGAAATGCAGAGAAATACCCTCTGGCAGAAAAGATGCTGGCCTTCTCGGATTCCGCTTACAAGTATTTACACCGTAACGATAAATGAAAGGAGCGGTTCTATGAAAATATTTGAGACACCCAAGGTCGAAGTTTTGACATTCGCTGTTGAGGATGTTATTACAACCTCCGGCGATGACTTCATCCCCCCGGAACAGGGCGAAAACCAGACACCTTACGGCTAATAAAAAAGCAAGAACCGGGAGAAAACTCCCGGTTCTGTTTATTTATACGGTTTAATCCAATGTGTTACCCCGGTCGCGGTAAGCACTTTCCAGAGGACTTTCCGCGTCAGCTTCTTTCTGATACCGGCCAACAACAGTGGCGGCCAGCTCCACCGGCAGCAGTGTTCCCGCACCGGCTACACAACCGCCGGGGCAGGCCATGCCTTCCAGTAGATACCCGTCATACTTGCCGGCTTTTGCCAGGGTCATCAGCTTGCGGCAATCCCGCAGACCTTCCGCCCGGGCAGTCTTGACTTCCACATCCGGATTGGTCTCGTGGATCAATTTTTCCACCGCACCGGCTACACCGCCGGATACCGCGAAGCCACGGCCTGCGGCTGTGCCCTCGTTCAGGTCGTACATGGGTTCGATGGTTTCAAAATCGATCTCCTTGGCTTCAAACATACCCTGTAATTCCTCAAAGGTGAGGACGAAGTCCACGTCGGAGCGGATATCCGCCCGGATGGCTTCCAGTTTTTTTGCTGCACAGGGGCCAACGAAAACAACTTTACAACCCGGGTATTCCTTCTTCATCAACCGGGCGGTGAAGACCATGGGCGTCAGCGTCATGGAGATGTTCTTGGACTCGCTGGGGAAGAGTTTATAGATCATGGAGTGCCATGCAGGACAGCAGGATGTGGCCATATACTTTTGCTCACCCGGCACTTTTTCCAAAAAGTCCTTGGCTTCTTCAATGGTACACATATCCGCACCCACAGCCACTTCCACAATGCGCTTGAAGCCCAGTTTCTTCATGGCGGCGATGAACTTGCCGGGGGTGGAATGTTTGCCGAATTGCCCGATAAAGGCCGGGGCAACAATGGCGATGACCTTGTCGCCTTTCAGGATGGACTGGATCACCTGGAAGATCTGACCCTTGTCCACGATAGCACCGAAGGGGCAGGAGACCAAACACTGGCCACAGGCCACGCATTTATCCTGGTTGATTACAGCCTTGCCGTTTTCGTCGGAAACGATGGCATCCATACCGCAGGCGGAGGCACAGGGGCGTTCCAGATGGATGATAGCATGATAGGGGCAGGCCTTGGCACACTTGCCGCACTTGATGCACTTGTTCGGGTCAATGTGGCTCTTGCCGTTGACAAAGGAAATGGCATCCTTGGGGCAGACCTTTTGACAGGATGCGGCCAGACAGTTCTGACAGCTCTCCGTCACGCGATACTGATTGGTAGGGCAGGCGTGACAGGCGTAGGGAATGATGTTGACCAGCGGGGGTTCGTAGTACTGCTCCGCAATGGCCGCCGCGTCCATGCCCTCGGTCATCAAATGCCGGCGTTGAACCGGACGGATAGACAGACCCATGGCCAGACGCACCCGCTCACCGGCAATGGCACGTTCCAGAAAAATGGACTCCCGGTGCAGCGGCCGGTCACCGGGGACGATGATGTAGGGAAGATCTTCGGCTTGTGTATAATCGCCGCCGTTGTAGGCCATTCTGGCCACTTCGGTGAAGACCTTTTTACGAATATCTGTAATCAGAGAGGGAATTCCACGCATGATATATCTCCTTATTTAACGGCTTTTTTCAGCACCGGGATGATCAGTATGGCAATACCGCCGCCAATGAGTGCGGTGATCAACTGAGGAAAGGAAAACATAGCGGTAAAGGTGTCGATCTGGGGTTGTTTCAGGGGCAGCACATGGCAGAGCAGCTGCACCACAAGCAGGTAAAGTGCCGCGAATTTGCCCACAGCCGCGCCCAGCCAGGCCAGCACTTTTCCCAGAAGTTTGGGTGCAGAGCCATGAATCAGATGCAGAGCTCCCACGAAGACCAGATTGCCTGCGGCAATAGCGGGAACGATGGGCAGAAGCTGGGGCCCGATGCCAAACAAAAAGGCCACGAACGGGGAAACCGTGGCCACGGCAGTGCCGGACCAGAAGCCACTCATAAGCACAGCAACAGCCAGCACGGCGTTGACGCAGGAACCGGTGATATATTGCTGTGCCGGCTTGGGAATAAAGGAAGTAACGTATTGTACCACCACCAGCAAAGCCAGCATAACAGCGGTACGGGTGATCCATAGAATTTTGTTTTTCATGATTCAAAACCTCGCATTTTTACTGCCCTATATTATATCAAAAATCGACTATTAGTCAAGAAACTTGCGGCATCCCAAATATGGCATATTTGTAAAAATATAATATTTGGGAAAAAACTTTACTTTTCACCTCACATCCGTTATGATAGTTTCATACTCCAAGACAAAGGAAGCAATGCTATGGATGAGCGAAAAGAAGAGAAGGTTCCATATCCGCCGAAACGCAACCGTTCCAAAATGTCCAAGGTGACCTATTATGCACTGATCGGTATTTTTGCGGCGGTTTTTGTTCTAAGCGGTGTTTACCTGGCGGGATATTTTCTGGAGACCGGCTCTGCACAAGATGACTACGAGGAACTGGCCAGCATCTATCAGGAGGTTGGCAGAGACACAACACCTTCCACCCAAAACACACAGAACTCCGGCCCAACAATACAGGAGCCGGTTGTTTTGCCGGAATTGCAGCCAATCTATGAAATGAATAATGAGTTGGTGGGATACCTGAGTTTCCCGTATGATGATTTGCGGCTCAGCTATCCTGTCATGCAGTCTCCCCATGACAGCGACTATTATTTGAGTTATAATTTTTATAAAGAGGAGAGCATTGCGGGTTGCCCCTATGTGCCGATGGGTTGCGATGTTTTCGAACCGTCGGATAAGGTAATTATCTACGGCCATAATCTGAGAACCGGCGGCATGTTTAACAAGCTCACCAATTACAAGAATAAGTCCTACTGGAAGACCCATCAAACCTTCTATTTTGACACTCTCTATGAGCGGCATACGTATCAGATCTTTGCTGTCTTTAAGACTGCGGCAAAACAGCGTACGGAAGACGGCAAGACCTGGGGTTATCCCTACCACAAAATCAGCGATTTCCAAACGGAAGAAGACTTTAACAAATTCATTGCGGATGTGAAAGGCACGGCCTTTTCTGGTGGCGACTATCAGGGACAGGCCTTTTATGATACCGGCATAACGCCGGAATACGGCGACAAGCTGCTTTGTTTGTCTACCTGCGAGTATACCATGAAAAACCCGGACGGGACCATAGACGGCAGATTTGTAATCCTGGCCGTACGTGTTGATTAAAAATAAAGCAAAGACCGCATTGCACGTTGGCAATGCGGTCATCTTTCTGTTCATATTTTTTCAGCCAGCGTTTGTCGCTTTTTCCAAATGCCGGACAAGAAGTAAACAAGGCTCGGAAGGGCAAAGCCGTAAGGTGCAAGGCCGTAGCCCAGGACGAATCCGTAAAATCCCAGATTAAAGGCGATGCCCAACAGATAGCTCAGACCGATTCGAAGAATCACGCCGTCCAGCAATGCAAGAACCATACTAAAACGGGCGTTGCCGATGCCCTGTACAAAGGCACCGCTTCCCCGCATGATGGCAAACGCCGGGAACATCCATAAAATGGCACTGATAAAGGTGCTGGACATTTCGTGAACCAGCACATCGTCAGAAAACACCATGAACAGCTGCTTTCCAAAGAAAATGTACAGAATGATGAAAAACACAGTCAGAACACCGGAATATACCCAGGCACTGTATACCACCTTTTTTGCCCGGTCCGGGCGATTTGCACCCATGTTTTGGCTGATCATGGGCATTGCGGCATACTGGATGCCCATGCAGATCTTGTTGATGATGTCGTCAATCCGAATGCCCACACCAAAGGTGGCGGAGGCAACCACGCCAACGTTGTTAATCATGGAATTGACGAACAGCATGGATATATTGATACAGCCGGATTGGATGGCCATGGGTGTACCCAGTGCGGTGATCATGCCGGCATAACGCTTGTTGATGGTAAAGCTTTTACGGTGAAACTCAAAGCCAAAGACCTTTCGGTTGCGGTAAAGAAAGAACAGAGAAAACAGGAACGATACCGCTTGGCCGATGATGGTTGCCCAGGCAGCACCTGCCACGCCCCATCCCCACATACCGGTGAACAGAATATCCAAAACCAGGTTCACCGCTGAGGCAATGCCGATAAACAGGAAAGGACGCTTGGCATCGCCCATGCCTCGCAGAACGGCGGAAACCATGTTGTAACCTGCCGTAAAAATCAAGCCGGCACCGCAGATGACCAGATAGTCCGTAGCCATTGCTTCCGATTCCGGGGGAATGTTGATGGCATCCAGAATCCAAGTGCTGCCGCACAGGATCACAGTGGAAAGCACGGCGGACAGAATCAGCACAAAACAGAACAATGTGCCGATAATGTCGCTCATTTCTTTATGTTTTTTGGCACCCAAGGCCTGTGCAATCAGCACCTGGCCGCCGTTGGAAAAGCCAAGGCAGACCATGGCGGCAAAATTGACCACCTGACTGCTTTGGGATACTGCGGAAAGACCGGGGGTTCCCACGTATTCGCCCACGATGATCATGTCAATGGTGCTGTACAGCACCTGCATGGCGTTGGAAGCCATAAACGGCAGAGCAAAGAACAATAGTTGCCGCCAAATGTTTCCGCTGGTGAAATCTTTTGATAAGCGTTTGGTTTTCAATGTAATTTCCCTTATTTCCTTTTGATTTTGTGTTCAGTATATCACAGGATATCTGTATTTGGCAAGAGAAAAGACCGGGCATGCTTTGCCCGGTCAAAATCATGGAGTACTGCACTGAGCCTGTGCATGGCGGATCGTGGGGGAGTAGAATGCCAGCAGGAAGGATATGGAGAGGACCCAGCCGACAGGCCAGATACGATACAGCAAAGCTGGATTTCATCGTCATTATACCCTACCCACCGGAAAGTCAAGAAAAAATCCCCCGGAAAACAGGGGGATTATTTGCAGTTGTTACACCGAAGCTTTAGCTTTGCGTTTGTCCTTGATGAGCCAGGGAAGATACGCAAGGAAGAACATCACGGTGATCGCCGAAGCCATTATCAGTGCCCGCAGGGCAAAGTTGGGGGGCAGGATGTCCAGAATAGAGGGCGTTGCTTCCGGCTCTGCCATGAACAGATAATTGGCACCGGGTCCAAGCAGGCCGTTGACATAGTATGCAAATACCGCCAACACCGCCATGGCGATGTAGGCCTTAATGGCGGACTTGACTGTGGGACGCATGTTATGTACAAAGATCATATAGAACAGGGCAACATAGCCCAGCAGATGCTCCGCCCAGAACTGGTAGTAACGGAACCGGGTGGGACCTGTGTAAGAGATTACCGTGGGGGTGAGCAAGGCAAAGATGGTTCCGGAGAAGGCCCAGAAATAGCTGATATCAAAAAGAGTCTGGGATTTGCCGATGACCATGTAGCTGGCAAAGACCGTCATCCAGCCGCAGACAGTGATGGGCAGGTGATCAATGGCATTGGGTCCCAGCTCAGGCAGTGCGATCAGCCGCCAGTAATAGGACATTTCAGAAATGATCATCATAAAGGCCAGTACATAGCGGAAATTGATCTCCCGTTTCATGCTCCGGATGTTATCCCGGAAGCGGTAAATGAGGAAAATGATACCAACGGTGATAAGAATTGGCAGGAAATGGGGGAGAGTGAAGTTTTCGAATTCTACTGTTTCTCCTTCACCAAAGAAGTAGCGGCAAAATTCAAGCATAAGGATATCTCCTTTTGTCTTAATAAAATCTTAAGAAAAAGTGTATCACACTTTGTTCCTGTTTGCAAGAGCGAATATCAAACGCTTTGTACGGAAAGAGAAAGTGCAAAATAGTTTTATTTTGTTTGACTTTCTTGACAGTATATGGTATTATACAAATAACTATGTGTATTGGTGGCAATATGCGAATTTTACAGAAATGGAGCTTTGTGATATGAACGAGACCACTAATGAGAGAAATGAATCCGGTGTAGAACTCAGACTGCAGGAGTTGATGACGGTCTATCTGCGAAAGTGGAAGGCAATCGTAGCTTGTGTATTGTTGGGCGTTGTTGTTGCACTTTGCTTTTCTTTCTTTTTTATCACACCCACATACCGGACCAGTATTACGGTATACGTAAGCAATAACCGGATCACGGAGGATAAGGAAAACGTGAGTAGTGCAGACTTGAGTGCCTCCATCTATCTGGTAAAGGCGTATATGATCCTTGCTACCAACGATACAGTATTGTCAAAGGCAGCAACAGAGCTGAATGAGGAGTATAGCGTAGGCCAATTGCGTAATGCCATTTCTACGGAGCAGTACGAGAATACAGTTATTTTTACCTTGTACGTGACCCACACGGATCCTGAGGAGGCTGCCCGTATCGCCAACGTGATGGCTGAGGTACTTCCTGAAGTAGCTCCTACCATCATTGATGCTTCTTCTGCTAAAACAATCGCCACGGCCAAGGTGCCCACCAGTCCTTTCACTCCGGACTATGAGAAAAACGCACTCTTGGGCGGTACAATCAGCCTGGTACTGGTACTGGTATACTTGGCGATTGTGCATCTGAGAGATACCCACATTAAAGACGAAAACGACTTGACGGATATGTTCCAGATTCCGATTTTGGGCCGAATTCCTGATATGGACGCCGAAACGGAAGCAGACGGTTACGGTCGTGCCCAGCGAGTGGAGAAAAAGGAGGGATAAACTATGTTTAATAAACAAGACAAGCAACTGGAAGCAGAAAGCGAGAAGGTTATTTCTAAGGCCAAGCACGACAGAAAACATATTTTGTCCGAAAATAGCGGTTTTTATCTGAAAGAAGCATACCGCTCCCTGCGTACCAATGTGAATTTTGCGTTTGCTGACACAGAAGGCTGTAAGGTTGTCATGGTTACCTCGTCGCTTCAGAGTGAAGGCAAAAGTATCACCGCATTGAATTTGGCCATTTCGCTGGGACAGATGGATCAGAAGGTTTTGCTGATCGACTGTGACCTGCGTCGTCCCAGACTTGCCCGTCTGATGAACACCGGCTCTCCTGTGGGTGTGAGTAATCTTCTGATGGATTTTCGGAAGTTGGACAATGCGATTGTCACCAGTAAAGAACATGGTATCGACATGATTTTTGCCGGCGATATCCCCCCAAACCCGGCGGAACTGCTCGCTTCCCAGCGTATGCAGAAATTGCTGGAACTGATGCGGGAAAAGTATGATTATGTGATCATTGACTCTCCTCCCGTTGACCTGGTGGTGGACGCAGTGGCACTGTCTTCTCAGTGTGACGGTGTTCTGTATGTGGTGCGTGCCGGGCGGTCTGAACGCGGTGCGGTCATTTACGGTATGGAACAGCTGGAGTATGCCGGTGCGAATGTGATCGGCTTCGTATTTAACGGCGTAACTTCCGAGACGACCAAGGGATACGGCAAATATCGCTACCGGAAATATGCGAAGTACGGCCGTTACGGAAAGTACGGCCGCTATGGACAGAAGTACGGCTATGGGTATGGTTACGGTTATGGCTATGGCTATGGACGCAGCAGCACTACCAAGGAGAAGAAACAGTAACGTAAAACGATAAAGAAAAGTGATTGCTATGACAGATCTGCATACACATATTTTACCCGGAATGGATGACGGTGTGCAATCCGTAACAGAAGCGGTGAAAATGCTCCGCATTCAGGTAGAACAGGGAATTGATACCGTGGCACTTACACCTCACTATTACCGGCAGAGCGAATCCATTGCGGATTTTCTTGCCCGGCGGGAGGCTGCGTGGTTGAAGCTTTCGCAAGCGGTCCAGGGGGGAGTATGCCCATCTATGGTTCTCGGTGCGGAAGTGGCCTGGATGCCGGATATCTCCCAATGGCCGGAATTGGAGTCGCTTTGCTATCAGAACACCAAGATGCTACTGGTCGAATTACCCATGAGACCCTGGTCGGGCGATATCTTCACCCAACTATATAATATAGAAAACCGGCGTGGCATTATGCCTGTGATTGCCCATGTGGACCGCTATTTCCGCAACCAGAGCAAACGCAATCTGTATAGGCTGTTTTCCACGGGATACCCGCTGCAAGTCAGTGCGGAAGCAGTGTTGCGTTTCCATACCCGTAAACGGGCATTGGAAGTGTTAAAATACTGCGAGGGCATGTTGATTTCGGATTGCCACAACTTGCGGTCACGACCTCCGAAACTGGGACCGGCCATGGAGATGTTGGAGAAAAAACTAGGTACGCGAATGGCCAGAGAGATTGCGGCTATAACCGATGACATATTGCAGGAGCAATAAAAAACGCTGACAAAGGAACAGCTATGAAACAGATTCTGAAAAATGCCTGGCAGACAGATAAAAAAGGTTTTCTGTGGGTACTCTTTTTGAATATTGCGGTTGCCTTGACGGGCAGTGTCAGCATTGTGATGCTGATCCCTATGTTGGACCTTTTGGAAGTTTCCATCGGGGACAACGGCGGAACGTTGGGGCTCTTATTGCAGCCGTTTGTTGGGATGACGTATTTGCAGCGTGCGATTGCCATTATTGTGATATACGTTATCATCATGCTGCTTAGTGCGATATTGACTGCTGTATCCTCTGTGCAGCAAAATGCCTATCTGGGACGCTATCAGCTGAATATGCGAAGGAGCATTTACAATGCCATCAGCAAAGCAGATTGGGAAACGTTGTCTGTAAAAACCGGAACGGATTTAATTCAGCTGATTGCTGCACAAGCTATGCAGGTTCGCAACTGTTTGCAGCAGATCATGGGATTGATTACGTCAGTGTTTTCTGCACTGATCCAATTGTCGATTGCCGTGTGGATGAGTCCGCCCGTAACACTTATGGCACTGCTGGTTGGTGCAGGATTTCTCGTCTTGTTCCGTCCTGTTCAGAAAAAGTCTAAAGAGTTTGGCAAAGAGGCTGTTGAATCCAGCCAAAAACTCTATAAAGAGATACAAAATCAGATGCAGGGCATCAAGGAAATCCGTGCTTACGGAGCAGAGGAACACCATGCTGAACTGTTTCAGGAAATCAGCCAGGAGCAGTATGATATCAGCGTACGTATGCATCGCATATGGGTGACGCCGCGGCTTTGTTATTCCATTGCTTCTGCGGTGCTGATTGCCCTGGCTTTTGTGTACAGCGTATTGATTTTGGATACGGGAACGGCCCAGTTGGTGGTGCTGGTGTACATATTTTCCAGACTGTGGCCGGTGTTCTCCTCTTGGCAGGGGCAGCTGCAGAACGTACAAAGCAACATTCCTGCCTATGAGCTCATCCAGAAAACCATTGGGGAACTGACAGAAAAGAAGCAGGGTAACACCGCTTCTGCAAAAAAAGTTGAATTCACAAAAAGCGTTGCCTTTGATCATGTGGGCTTTACCTATCAAAACGGCAACGAGGAAGTTTTGAAGGATATTTGCTTTGAATTGCCCTACGGCTCGGTCACGGCTTTGGTCGGACCCAGCGGAGCAGGAAAAAGCACGACTGCAGACCTGCTGCTGGGCCTGTTGACCCCGACAAAGGGAGAAATCCTGGTGGACGGCGTACCTCTAACAGGGGAAGGGTTGAACACATGGTGTGAGACCATCGGCTATATCCCCCAGGAACCGTTGATTTTGAATGCAACGGTTCGTGAAAACCTTCTGCGGTTCCACCCCCAGGCAAGCGAAGAAGAGATGATCGACGCTCTGAAACGTTCTCTGGCCTGGCCGTTTGTGGAAAAACTGCCCCAAGGGTTGGATACCGTGCTTGGAGATAAGGGCACACGCCTTTCCGGCGGTGAGCGTCAAAGAATCGTGTTGGCCAGAGTGCTGATGGGCAAGCCCAAATTGATTATTTTGGACGAAGCCACCAGTGCATTGGACTATGAAAGCGAGAATTTTGTCCGGGAAACCATCCGTTCCCTGCGGGATCATACCACAGTGCTGATCATTGCCCACCGGATGGCTACCATCCGCGGTGCGGACCGTGCGATTGTGCTCCTAAACGGAGAAATAGCTGAGCAAGGTTCCTTGCGGGAACTTTTGGAAAAAGAAGATACGTACCTGGCCAAAATGGTCAGTATGGAATAGGGGATGCTATGGAAAGGGATTATTTGATTGCGGGCTTACGTGTCCGCATGGATACGTTCGGCCGTACGGCAGAGCAGGCAGAAGCTTATCTGACGCAGACAGCCGGCGAACCGGATATTGTGATATCCACGAATCCGGAAGCCTTCCGCCAACGTCATCCTCATCTGAGTTTGGAGGAATGTGAATACCTCAGCACCGGTGGTAGCTTTTACCGTCAGCTGGTGACATTCGATGGAATGATGCTCCACTCCTCCGCCGTAGTTATGGATGGTTACGCATACCTGTTTTCCGCACCCTGCGGAACGGGAAAATCCACCCACACCAGCCTGTGGCGTAAGACCTTTGGGGAGGATCGGGTGCTGATGCTGAACGATGATAAGCCCGCCCTTCGCCTGGAAGACGGTCGTTGGTATGCTTACGGTACGCCCTGGAGCGGTAAAACCGCACAGAACATCAATATGCGTGTACCCTTAGGCGGTATTTGCGTGCTGACCCGGGGCCAGACCAATGAGATCGCCCCCTTTGGAGGAACAATGGCAGCTTTGGCATTGATGGAGCAAACAGCCCGCCCCCAAATGATGGAGGGACGTGGTGTTATGCTGGAATTGATTGACAAATTGTTGACGATGGTACCCGTGTGGAAGCTGAAATGCACTCCCACCGAGGAAGCGGCACGTGTATCTCATCAGGCAATGCAGGAAGAAGCTAAAAAAAGATTTGGATAAGGAGACATGACTATGAAACTGAAAGACGGATTTATTTTGCGTACAGTTGCAGGTGAGACAGTTGTTCTGCCTGCCGCCGGTGTGACCGATTTCGATATGATGATCACCCTCAACGATACCGGAAAATTCCTGTGGGAGCGACTGGCGGTCGGTGCCGAGGAAGCGGATCTGGTGCAGGCTCTGCTGGCAGAGTACGATGTAACAGAGGAAGTTGCTGCGAGAAGTGTCGCCGCTTTTGTTGCCCGGTTGAAGGAGCTGGATTTCCTTGCCTGAGACATACGTACAGCTTGAGGAAATGATGCCGCTGATATTGGAGCGTCTGGCATCCGGGGAGACGGTAAAGTTTACTACCCGGGGAACCAGTATGCTTCCTATGTTGGATAACGGCAAAGACCAGGTGATCTTGTCGCCGCTTCCGGAAAAGCTGAAAAAATACGACTTGCCGTTGTACCGCCGTGATAATGGCCAGTTTGTGCTGCACAGAATTGTGCAAGTGGGAGAAACCTATACCTGCGTTGGCGATAACCAGTTTGAACTGGAAACCGGCGTGCGTCCGGATCAGATGATCGCTGTGGCAATAGGGTTTATCCGAAAGAGCAAACGCTACGATGTGAATCAAATAGGATATCGGATTTACCGCTGCCTGTGGCATAGAAGCCGGTCTGTGCGCCGCTTTGTGCTGCGTTGTTGGCGTGGCGGCATCAGAAGAATAAAAAAACTGTGTGGAAAGTAATGCTCCACACAGTTTTTTGCATAATAGCCTTCCCTTTTGAGGGAAAGGGGGACCGCACCAGCGGTGGATGAGGTGTTGTAAGTGGATTTCTTTTTTTACCTCATCAGTCATTTGCTCATGCTTCGCAAATACCAGCTTCTCCTCCCTATGATGTGTCATTGCGAACCAGTGCTCACACTGGTGTGGCAATCCCCATCGCCGAACGTACCGCACCACCATATTGTAGGGACGAAAAACAGCTCTCCAGCTGGTGAGATTTACCAATTGAGAGGGAGATGTAGTAAAAAAATTACAAAAACAGAAATTTAGTATAAAAAGACTAAAAAAATGACTTGCAAAATACAATTTATATGCTATGATTAACATGAGCGAAAATAGTATCATTAGCTCTAGCAAATTCCCCGGAAACATTTTTTGCAACAAAAAAATAAACGCAAGGAGGAAACACAAAAAATGAAAACAACCAAACGCATCCTAGCCCTGCTCATGTGCATGGCGATGATCCTGGGTATGATCCCGGTCTTTGCCAGCGCAGTGGGCGAAACCATCACTGAAGTAACCGAAACCAGTCAGCTTAAGATTGGCTCTCAGGTTATCTTCACCGACCCCTCTGGTACTTATGCCATGGGTGTACAAAATGGTAAATATCGTGACAAGGTCGATTTTAACAGCTCTACCACTGTTATCGACGGCGTCGTGATTTTTACTGTTGAGGCTGGTGCTAACACTGGCACTTATGCCTTTAAGGATCCTGATGGCAATTATCTGTACTACAGTGGTTCCGGTAACACTTTGCATACCGGTGCAACCCTGAATGCTGCAGCTTCCTGGAGTGTCACAATTGCTAGTGGCACGACTACCATCCAAAATGCAAGCTATACCTCTCGTATTCTGCAGTATAATACCACCTCCCCTCGTTTTGCTTGCTACACCGGTAGCCAGAAAAATGCAAAACTTTGGGTTATTGATGATGGCAACGATACTCCTGCTTGTACTGGTGAGCATACATGGGATGGTGGCTTTGTCATAAAAAATGCCACTGTTCTGGAAACTGGCGAGACACTCTACACTTGTACTGTTTGTGGTTCTACCAAAACTGAGGAAATTGCTAAGCTGGAGTCTACCGGTGCTACCTATGTAAAGTATACTGAGGCCACTTTGGTTTCCGGTACATATATCATGGTTACCTCCAATGGCCTGGCTATGGGCATCTATGAAAGCGGTTGGGGTTCTGTTATTACACCCTACTTCCCTGCGGAGGGTAAGGCGACCGACGACATGGGCGGTGCTTGGTCCCTTGTTGTTGATGGCGATAAGGTGACATTGACTGATGCCAACAAGGTAAGCATTGCTCCTGGCACCAGCACTAATGAATTGGGCAAGAGTGCCTATCAGTGGGTTTGGACTCGCAATGAGGATGGCACCTTTACCTTCAAGGGAAATGAGGAAACCGATGCCAAGACTTTGGTTGCCAGTACCGATTCCACGGGCGGCAACAAGTACCGTGCTTATACCACTATTCAGGATACCTACCTGACTGATTTCACCTTGTACAAGAAGGAAGGCGAAGTGGTCTGCAATCACGATGTTATTTATAACACCACTGAAACCAAGCACCAGATGGCTTGTTCTATTTGTGACGAGACATTTAGTGACGAAGCTTACCACGACATTAAGGGCGAGAACGGCACCTGCTCCGTCTGTGGCAAAGCAGTTAATGCTGACGCTCTGTCTGCCGCTATTGTTGAGGCTGCCTACGCTCTGGAGACCGGTGCAACTCTGGCCGGTACCCATTCCCTGACCGGTAAAATCACCAAGATTAACTATGCATATAATGCAACTTACGGCAATTTGACTCTGACCATGGATGTCAATGGCAAGTCCTTCTATTGTTACTATCTGGATTGTACTGCTGAGCAGGCTGAAAAGCTGGTTGTCGACGCAGTTATTACCGTAGAAGGTACTATCAAGAATTACAATGGCACCGTCGAGTTTGTTGACGCTTTCGTGGTTGCAATTGAGTGCGAGCACCAGTACGCCTATCCCTGCGATGCTCACTGCATGATCTGCGGCGAGCTCACTAATCCCGATGCTGCCCACAACATCGTTGCCGTGGAGGCCAAGGAGGCCACCTGTACTGCTGAAGGCAACGTCGCTTACTGGTACTGCTCCGACTGCGGTGCTGCCTGGACTGACGAGGCTCTGACCCAGGTGACCAACCTGAAGAGCGTGAAAATTCCTATGGCCGATCAC
>JAZOBY010000010.1:0-1992 GCA_045596215.1 Faecousia sp. | reverse complement strand
ATAATATCAAGCAATATGGCATCAAAGTGCTGTTCGGTATACAGTTCAATAGCTTCTTCCCCATTGGCGGCTTCCACCGGGATATCGCCTTTGGCAATGAAATAATCGGAAAGCACCTCCCCGAGTTTGGGTTCGTCTTCCACGATGAGGATTCGGTTTTGCATGGTCATCCCTCCTTTTGACCCCATTGTATCGGGGGGATGTGTCGTTTCTGTGTCATTTCAGCTAATTTTACCACATTTTTTATGAGCTTGAATTAAAAGGTTGAATTGTTTATACTTAAAGCATAGAGGAACATAGAAAGGATGAAAACCATGAAGAAAACATTGACTGCTTTGCTGGTGCTGGTTTTATGCCTTATGCTTCTTGCCGGCTGCAGCAGTTCCGGTGCCTCCACCCCGGAGAAGACTACCGAATCCACCACTGAGGCCACCACGGCCCATGTGCACGTGGCTATCGGTGAGTATGAACTGAACGACACAGAACACTGGCTGACCTGTGAGTGCGGCGAAAAGATGGAAGTCGCCGCCCATACCGCCACCGATGTGATGGATATGAACCTCGATCAGCACTGGACGGTTTGTATTTGCGGCCAGAAGCTGGAGACCGAAGAACACACCTGGGAGAACACCATCTGCACCGGGTGCGGGGCAGAGATGTGGGATATGGGCGATGGCTATGTGAGCCTGTATGCTTATAATGAATTCGGCGAGCTTATCCGCAACATGGAATACATTGACGGTGTCCTCAGCCTCGACAACAGGACCCGGATCGAGTATAACGAAAGCGGTCAGAAGGTTCGGGAAGATTTCTACGAAAACGGCCGGCTCACCGGTTACAGCCTGTACGGCATCACCGACGAGGGCATGGAGTATCAGGCCGCTTCCGCCTATTACAGCGAGGACGGTTCCAGTGTCATCACCGAATACGATGAGCACGGCAATTCCCTTTCCGTTTGTATGTTCGATGCGGAAAACGAACCGGAGACCGAGTATGTTTCCCAATACGCCCAGAAAGATACCGGCGAATATTATGAACAGTTCTGCACCATCCACGATTATAAAAACAATTACAAAATCGAACTGGAATACACCCAGTATGGGGACCCTGTGACCCGGACCAAGACCCTTTCGGACGGCACGGTAGAATATGCCGAGACCTATGACCGGGAATATGACGAAAACGGCGATATGCTGTGGGAAAAAACCTATACCGATGGCATCCTGACCCATGAGATCTGCGGCTATATCACCGTCAGTGACGAATATGGCTATATGCGTTTCCCCGAAAAGACCATCGATTATAACGAAGACGGCTCCCGGATGGAACTGGTCAACGGCATGAACGGGAACACGGAAACCGAAACCTATTACAATGCCGACGGTTCTGTGGAAAAGGTGCTCCGCTATGAATACGAATATGCCGAGGACGGCAACTATTCCGCCATCCGCCTGTATGAAGACGACCGTATCCTGGAAGAGATCCTTTTCAGCTTCGACTCGGAATCCGGCTACACCTATGAAAGCCAAAAAACCGAGTATGCCGAGGACGGCAGCAAGACTGTGACCCATTTTAATACCGCCATGGAAGTGACCCTCACCGAAAAATTCGATGCCGCCGGCAATAAAGTGGAATAAAGCAAAAAAGAACAGCCGTGGGATAAACCTGCGGCTGTTTCTTTCTGTACGGATTTATTTTTTGGCGGTGTCAAGCGTTTTGCCGAAGACCACAAAGCGGTCATAGATGTATTCGGTCACAAAGTTCGTGGCCATGGTGAGGGCCAGGACCAGGTATTCATTCCAGCCGATTTTGGGGCCGGTGAGCCAGGCGGTCCAGCCGGTGGACAGGGGCGTAAAGACGAGATAGAACACCGCTACTTTCATCATAGCCACCGGCACATTGCCGGCAGAATAGAAGGTAAATTTGCGATTGAGGGTAAAATTCCACAGCACCGACAGCGTCAGGGATACCAGATAGCTCAGCCAGTGGACC
>JAZOBY010000009.1:0-16464 GCA_045596215.1 Faecousia sp. | reverse complement strand
AGATGAGCGGCAAGGAGCTGGAGCAGCGCGAGCCCTGGTGGCATCCCGAGTTCGAAGTTAAGGTCATGATGGACCCCCATCCTGTCCTGATTGCAACTCTGTTCTCCCGCCTGAAGGCTGCTTCCGAGGCTGGTAAGACCTTTACCATGATCCTGGGCAACCCCGAGCCCGACACCTACATCCCCCTGGCACAGCTGATCAACTACTTCCAGGTTGACTGCTCCAAAGTCCATCTGTTCGCTGAGGACGAGTGGGCTGACCAGGACGGCAACATCGCCCCCATCACCTACGAGGCAGGCTTTGCCCACTCCATGATCAAGTATCTGTACTACCAGATCGACGAAAAGCTGCGTATGCCCATGGAGAACGTCCACTTCCCCACCAACGAGAACATCAAGGACTACTCCAAGATCATCAATGACATCTCCGAAGGCGGTGCTGACATTGCTTCCACCTCTCCCGGTTGGGCCGGCCACATGGCTTTCGTGGATCCCATCCCCGAGTTCATTGGCTCCGGCGACATTGAGGAATGGCTGAATCAACCCGCTCAGATCGTCAAGCTGCACCCCATGACCATCATGCAGAACTCCCTGAACGGTACCTTCGGTCAGTCCGGCGACATCGCAAACGTTCCTCCCTGTGCCGCTACCATCGGACCTCTGGACGTAATGCGTGCTAAGGAGCGTATCGAGGTTCACGCACTGGCTACCTGCGGTACCTTCTCTTCCTGGCAGAGAATGATCTCCCGTCTGTGCACCCACGGACCCATCACTCCCTACCTGCCCAGCACCATGCTGCAGACCAAGAAGACTCAGGTCTACATCAGTGAAGAACTGGCTGCTCCCTTCGCATGTTGGGAGAAGGTTGGCTACTAATCGATCCTTACGGGCTGCCCTAACAAAAACGGGCAGCCCATTCTTTTAACTTACCCTTGCGGCGCAGCCGCCTCGGCTCCCCTTGTGAGGGGAGCTGTCAAAAATCTTTGATTTTTGACTGAGGGGTAGTTGGGACTGGCATCCTCGGCGGTCCATATTCTCTCCCCCAGTCACGCTTGGCAAGCGTGACAGCCCCCTCCTCAGAGGGGGCCAAGTACTACTTTTATAAAAAGAGGTTGTTCCTATGAAAAGCTATACACTGAAAAAAGTCAGCGGTGCCCCTGACTGGGACACCATTCCGGAATTAGAGATCAATGTCCCCTACCGCATCCCTGCGGATATCGAAGCCTGGGGCAAGCTCTGCTGGGATGACACTGGCATCCATGTAAATCTCCGGGCCCGGGAAGAACACATCCGCTGTGAGGAGACCGGCCCTCTGCCCGAGATCTGCCAGGACAGTTGTCTGGAATTTTTTATCCGTCCTACAGAATCCCTGGCTTACTTTAACTTTGAGTTCAACCCCGCCTGCGGACTGCATCTGGGTTACGGAGTGGATCTGCCCAGTTTGGTGCGTTTGGTAATGCAGGACGAGCAGGCATCTTTCCATCCTCAGTCTTATCGCACGGCAGACGGTTGGGGCATTATTTTCCATGTTCCCTTTGGCTTCATCCGCCACTTCTTCCCGGAGTTTGATGCCCATGAGGGTCTTAAATTCTACGGCAACTGCTACAAGTGCGGTGACCTCACCGTACAGCCCCATTACCTCTCATGGAATCCCATTGACCTTCCTAAGCTGACTTTCCACGCTCCCCAGTGCTTCGGCCAGATGATCCTGGGCGGTGAATAAAACACAAACCTCCCTTTTCATCGAAAGGGGAGGTTTCATTGTAGAGGCAATTCATGAATCGGATTATTTCTATGTTTTTCCGGCTATGGCTTGACTTTCCCCTTTCCTAGTGGTATAAGTGTTCTATTACATAGAAAGAGGCATTTTTATGGAAGACGGAAAAAACCTGGATTCCCATATTTCTTTGGCATTGGACATCGGCATGCAAATGCTGGTGTGCGGAGCACAGATCAGCCGGGTGGAGGACGCCATCGGCCGGATCTGCAAAGCCCTGGGTGCGGTGGAGACCCACGTGTTCTCTGTTACCTCCGGTATCATCGTCACCGCGTTTGACGGCAAGGGCAACAGTGCCACCCAGCTGCGCCGCATTCACGCCGGCTCTTATGATCTGACCCGGCTGCAAAAACTGAATCAACTCTCCCGGGACATTTGTGCCAACCGGGTAACCGATGTAGAAATCCCCTTAAAACTGCGGCAGATCGACGCCCAAGTCAACCGCCCCTTGTGGGTGATGGCTTTAGTGTACGCCCTGATCTCCGGCTCTTTGAGCATCTTCTTCGGTGCCCCCTGGACTGACGGCATTTGTGCCGCCTGCACCGGCATCATTCTCTGCCTGCTGGAATACTTTATGCGAAAGATCAACCTGGACCATGTGTTTACGGTGTTTCTGGTCTCTCTGCTCACCGGTCTTTGCAATGCGGCATTGGTAAAATCAGGACTAGGTCAGCGTTTTGACGCCATCTCCATCGGTAATATCATGCTGCTGATTCCCGGTATTGCCATGACCAACGCGGTGCATGACATGTTTGTGGACGATATGCTCTCCGGTGTCAGCCGATTCTTCCGGTCGCTGGTGATTGCATTTTTGGTGGCCTTTGGCTTTACCCTCGCCAGCACGGTCTCCAAGGACACGGTTGCCATCAATCCGTTCTTTCAAACCGTCATGGGTGCATTGGGCTCTGTGGGCTTTGCCCTGATGTTTCAGGTGCGCGGCAAAATGCTGATCTTTGCATTTTTAGGTGGTCTGCTTAGCTGGGGTACTTACTGCGTTTCCGGCCTTTTTGTGGGCCACGAAGCACTGCAATATCTCATTGCCACCACTGTGCTGACTTTGTACGCAGAGGCTTTTGCCCGGATTTTGCGGTGTCCGTCTACCATTTTGCTGGTTACAGGATGGATTCCCCTGATTCCCGGTGGCATGCTTTATTACAGTATCAGTGCTTTGGTGCAGGATAATATGCCCCTGTTTGTGGATCGGATTCTGCACACCTTCCTGTTGATGATCGCCATGTCCGCCGGTATGCTGCTGGGTATGACACTGGTGCACCTCATCACGCCCCTGCGACCCCATAAAAAACATACAAAACAATAATGTCAAACCCCTCATACGGTGCATGAGGGGTCATTTTATCGGTATTGCAGCGTGACTGCGTTTCGTGCCACGGAGCCGTCGATATATTTGGCATAGTCCAGCACCTGTCGGAAACCGCATTTTTTGTGTATCGCCAAAGAGGGTGCATTTTTCTTGCTCACATGGGAGTAGATCTTTTGGGGAAAGGCATCCTGCACCGCCCGGATCAGTTTTTCCCCGTAGCCCCGGCGGCGGCATTGGGGTGCGGTTTCCAGAGCCTCCAAAAGCAGTCCGTCTTCGTAGGGCTCTAACCGCAACGCACTGACGTATTTTCCATTTTCCTCCCAAATGGCATACACCGCACTGGGCACAGGGAAGAATCCCTCCGCAAGATACTGGTAAAAGGCCTGCTCCGCCCGGAGAAGCCTCTGCTCCCGGTTAAGTTCCGGCCACATGTCTTCTCCATTTTCTTCATTGCCCTCAGCATAAACTTCCATCAGCTGCCGAAAATTCAGTTGATGCAATTTCTTTGCAAGAACGAGCAACGCACACCCTCCCTTCCCCTATTTTTTGCAGTAAAAATTGTAAAAAAAGTGTATAAAAATTTTGAATACGGTTTCCATAACAAAGATATTTTTCGTATCATCCAATAATTATTCACACTTTTCACAAGTTTTTCCACAGGGTAAAAATCCAATTTTGTGGTGTCGAAAAGGGTCGAAACCTGTATTTTCCAACCTTTTCTCAACATTTTTTACGGTTGCTATAATAAATATGCAGAATGGATATACACATATCCATTCCCTCCAAAAATGCAGGAAGCGAGACCGCCTCCTGCACATTTTATATAGTCTCACCTAAAATGGACTTGGTGGCATAGGCGTTCAGTTCCATTCCCGCCACATTGCCGGCCAAAAACTCATAATACGCCTGTGCACCGATCATGGCGGCGTTATCTCCGCACAGACTCAGCGGCGGCATGTATACCGTCGTGCCCATTTTTTCCGCCGCCGCCAAAATGTCCCGGCGAATCCGGGAATTGGCCGCCACGCCGCCGGCCACGGCGATATTTTTTAGCCCGGTCTCCTCTACCGCCCTCACCACTCTGGGGATCAGCGTGTCGGAAACTGCCGCAGAAAAAGAGGCACACAGGCTGGGAATATCCAGCTCCTCTCCCACCTGCTGGGCATGATGAATCAGGTTCAAGGCAGCCGTTTTCAGGCCAGAAAAGCTCATATCATAGGGATTGACACCCGGCTTGCTCCGAGGCAGTACATACTTGGTGTCATCCCCCGTCTGGGCCGCCTTGTCCAAGGCCGCACCGCCAGGATAGGGCATATCCAGCACACGGGCCACTTTGTCAAAGCACTCCCCTGCCGCATCGTCCAGCGTGGTGCCCAGGATCCGCATTTTCGTATAATCCGACACTTCCACGATCATAGTATGACCGCCGGATACCACAAGGCACAAAAACGGCGGCTTCAATTCCGGATAGGCGATATAGTTTGCACCGATGTGTCCCCGGATGTGATGCACCGGGATCAACGGCTTGCCCAAGGCCAATGCAGCGGCCTTGGCAAAATTTACGCCCACCAGCACCGCTCCGATCAGACCCGGTGCATAGGTAACCGCCACCGCGTCGATGTCTTTTCGGGTCAGGCCGGTCTGCAAAAGTGCCTGATCTGCCAGACCATAAATGGCCTCGATGTGCTTTCTGGACGCAATTTCCGGTACCACACCGCCGTAAATACGGTGCAGCTCCACCTGGGATGCGATGCAATCGCACAGCACTTCCCGTCCGTCCCGGACGATGGCCACAGCCGTCTCATCGCAGGAGGATTCTACTGCCAGAATGTTCATAAATTCACCTACTTGTTTCAGATTGGTTTCCAAAGGCTTCCCCTTGAGGGGAAGCTGTCACCGCAGGTGACTGATGAGGTGTAGGCTGCACAGCAGCCGTGAAATTCCGAATCGTCGCTTTGCGACACCACCACATCCGTCAAAAATCAAAGATTTTTGACACCTTCTCCTCAAGGAGAAGGCTTATTTACAATTCTTTTCGCATAATCAGGGCATTTTCCTTGGGGTTTCGGTAATAATTGGGCCGCAGGCCCACCTGCTGGAAGCCCATCTGTTCATAAAGGGCGATGGCCGGGGCATTGGACACACGGACTTCCAAAGCAAGGCTTTTGACGCCTTTTTCTACCAATGCGTTCATGAGTCCCGTCACCAATTCCCGGGCGATGCCCTTGCGGCGGTAATCAGGATGCACCGCCACATTCATCATATCCGCCCCGTCCAGCACGCTTTGCGAGCCGACATAGCCGGCAACGGTCTCCCCGTCCAGGGCCACCAGCCACAGGGAAAGGGGGTTATCCAGTTCCGATGCCACGCTGTTTTCACTCCACGGGTCGGAAAAACAGAGTTTTTCCATCTGTGCTATTTGGGCAATGTGGGCAGATTTCATTTCTTCCAGTCGAATCATTTGGCGTCAAACCAACTCTTTCCGATTTTTGCTTCCGCAGTCAGCGGAACTTTCAGTGTAGCAATGTTTTCCATCTCCCTGCTTACCAGCTCTGCCACCTGGGGTGCGATTTCTTCCGGGCATTCCACGATCAGTTCGTCGTGCACCTGCAACAGCAGTTTTGCTTCCGGGAATTCCTCCCGCAGGGCCTTGTCCACGCGGATCATGGCAATTTTAATCAAATCCGCCGCTGTACCCTGAATGGGTGTGTTCAATGCAATCCGCTCACCACCCTGCCGCACCATGAAATTGCTGGCAGTGAGTTCCGGAATATAGCGTTTCCGCCCAAACAGGGTCTGGGTGAAACCGGACTCCCGGGCATCGATGACCACCTGCTTCATATATCGGCGTACACCGCTGTAATTGGCCAGGTAACTCTCGATATACTCCTTGGCCTCATAGAAGGAAACGCCGATATCCTCAGACAGAGAGTACTCCGAAATTCCGTAGACGATGCCGAAATTCACCGCTTTGGCATGGCGACGCTGCAAGGCCGTCACATTTTCCGGTGCAACGCCGAAAACCTGGGATGCGGTGACTGTGTGGATATCTTGGCCTGAAATAAAGGCCTGTTGCATCACGGTATCATCAGCAATATGGGCAAGAACCCGGAGTTCGATCTGGCTGTAATCTGCGTCCACCAATACATACCCTTCCTTGGGCACAAACATCTTGCGGATCTCCGCACCCAGATCGGTACGCACCGGAATATTCTGCAAATTGGGATCTGTGGAAGAAAGCCGACCGGTGGCTGTGACGAGATTTTGGAAGGTGGTACGAATGCGACCATCCTCGCAAATGACTTTCATCAGTCCGTCGGCATAGGTGGATTTCAGCTTTGTCAGCACCCGGTAATCCATGATCGCCGGGATGATGGGATGCTTGTCTTTCAGCTTTTCCAGCACTTCCGCATTGGTGGAATAGCCGGTTTTGGTCTTTTTCACCGGGGGCAGACCAAGTTTGTCAAACAGCAATTCTCCCAACTGCTTGGTGGAATTGATGTTGAACACGCCCTCCGAATAGCCGTAGATCAGCTTTTCACATTCGTCGATCCGCTGGGCAAGCATGGTACCAAACTGCTCTAACTGTTGCCGATCAATAGCAACACCTTCGCATTCCATTCGATACAGCACCGCACACAGCGGCAGTTCGATGGTCTCATACAGATTTTTCATGCCTTGCTTTTCCAGTTCTGCCATCAAAACGGGCTTTAACTGCCACAAAGCTTCCGCACAGGCGGCAGCATCCCCGTCATCCACGCTGGTGCCCAAAAAGTTGGTGGCCAGCTTGGAAACCGGATAGTCGGCAGAAGACGGGCTCAGGTCATAAGCGGCAAGGGCCGTATCGAAAGAAAATTCTCCATAGCACAGGCCCATTTCGTCCAGCCGGTGCATGGTGGTCTTCATATCGTGGCAAATGCAGTCCAGGCGGCCAAGCAAACAGTCGCAGGCCATCTGTACTTCCATGGGAGTCATGGTGTATACGCCCTTTTCCCAGGCGATTCCCAACGTGCCATCCTCCGTAAGATACACCGCACAGGGCAGTTTCTCTGCCGGGAGTTCCTCACACCGGGGAAGTTTCCTTACATCTGCTACCGTGGTTTTCGACGCTTCCACGGCGGCACCCCGCAAGCCGTACTTGTCAATCAGCTTTACAAATTCCAACCGCTGGAACAGGGCATACAGTTCCGGCTTGTTGTAAGGCTGGACGATGGCATCCTTGGGCTCAAAATCGATGGGTGCTTCCGGGCGGATGGTTGCCAAATCGTAGGAAAGATAGGCGTTTTCCTTTCCGGCTTCCAACTTCTCCCGGAGTTTGGGGCGGATGGACGCGTCGTCAAGATTTTCGTAAATCCCGTCCAGAGAGCCGAATTTTATCAGCAATTCTGTGGCCGTTTTCGGGCCCACACCGGCAACGCCGGGAATATTATCGGAAGAATCGCCCATAAGCGCTTTCAAATCCACCATTTTCTTGGGCTCAAAGCCGTATTCCTCCCGGAATTTTTCTTCCGTGTAGAGGGTGGCGGTGGTCTGACCGGGCTTGGAGATCACTAGTTTCACATGAACATTTTCGTCAATCAACTGCAAAGAGTCCCGGTCGCCGGTGGCGATCACGCACTCCCAGCCACTGCCCGAGCAAATGCGGCCAACCGTGCCGATCACATCGTCCGCTTCCCAGCCCTGGCATTCATAAATGGGAATGTTCATGGCCCGGAGCACGTCTTTCATCACCGGCATCTGCATACGCAGTTCCTCCGGCATGCCATGCCGCGTAGCCTTGTAGCCGTCATATTTCAAATGGCGGAAGGTGGGGCCATGCAGGTCGAAGGAAACACACACCGCATCCGGCTGTTCCTCTTTTTCCAGTTTTTCCAAAATGTTCAGAAAACCGTAGATGGCATGGGTGTAAAGCCCCTCCCGATTGGTCAGGGGCCGCACGCCGAAATATGCCCGGTTGATGACCGAATTGCCATCCAGGATCAGCAGTTTCATACTTTTCTCCATTTCGCACCCTGGGGTGTGTCGATGATTTCGATGCCCCGGGCTTTCAGTTCGTCACGGATGCGGTCCGCTTCCGCCCAGTTCTTGGCCTTTTTCGCCTCGGTACGCTGGGCAACCAGCGCATCGATCTCCGGATCGGCGGATGCGGCCTCTTCTTCTGCCTGCTTGGCAGCCAGCTTTTCCGCAGCAGCGATCAAATTCAGGCTCAGCACCTTGTCAAAATCCGCAATCAGCGCCAGCTTGGTGGCATCACTGCACTTTGCTTTCAGTACATCGTAAACCGCAGTCACCGCCAAAGAGGTGTTCAGGTCGCCATTGAGGGCACCCACAAAACGCTCTTTCAGGCTGTCAAAGACCTCCTGTTCCACTTCGCCCTCTTTTTTCAGCGTGGCGATCTTGGCTACAAGCTTGTCGTAGGCAACCACTGCGTTATCAAGATTCTCCCAGGAGAACACCAGATTCCGGCGGTAGTGGCTCTGCAAGCAGAACAGACGGTAAGCCATGGGGTCGTAACCCTTACTTTCCAACAGGGAAACGGTCAAAAACTCGCCCTTGGACTTACTCATCTTGCCGCCCTCGGTGTTCAGATGGTGGACATGGAACCAGTAGTTGCACCACTTGTGGCCCAGATAGCTTTCGGACTGGGCGATCTCATTGGTGTGATGGGGGAAGGCATTGTCGATGCCCCCGGCATGGATATCCAGATCCTCGCCCAGGTGCTTCATGGAAATGCAGGAACATTCGATATGCCAGCCGGGATAACCCACGCCCCAGGGAGTATCCCACTTCAAGGCCTGGTCTTCAAATTTCGACTTGGTAAACCACAGAACGAAGTCGTTCTTATTTTTCTTGTTGGTGTCCTCTTCCACGCCCTCACGAACGCCCACGGCCAAATCTTCCTCGTCGTGGTCGCCGAAGACGTGGTATTTCTCCAAAGTGGAGGTGTCAAAATACACATTGCCACCCACAAAGTAGGCCTTGCCCGTGTCCAGCAGACGGGAAACCATATCGATATACTCGTCGATGCAGTTGGTGGCAGGCTCCACAACGTCCGGACGCTTGATGTTCAGCTTCTGGCAGTCTGCAAAAAACGCATCGGTATAATACTTCGCGATTTCCATGACGGTCTTATTTTCCCGCTTGGCACCTTTGAGCATCTTATCCTCACCGGTGTCCGCATCGGAAGCCAGATGGCCCACGTCGGTAATGTTCATGACTCGCTTGACATTGTAACCGCAATAACGCAGAGCCTTTTCCAATATGTCTTCCATGATATAGGTCCGCAGATTGCCGATATGGGCATAGTGATACACCGGCGGGCCGCAGGTATACATCTTCACCAGGTCGGGATTGTTGGGAACAAACAGTTCTTTCTTGGGGGTGGTAGAATTATATAGATACATAATGGTTTCCTCCATTTTCCTAGATATAAAAAACGCCCCTTGTACGGTAAGTACAAGAGGCGGGTTACATGAACTCGCGGTTCCACTCTCATTTATCGCTCGTATGCACTTTTTCGCTCCCGGACGCACTTTCCCGCTTCCGTTTCGCCCGGGCTTTCAGCCAACGACCCCGGCTCTCTTGGAAACTTCCCTGCGGTACTCTTTCCGATCTTTGCGATGGGAATATTTTACCACGGGTTCACCCCTGTGTCAAGGCGAAAAAGTGCACCCACCGGGTTTTCGGCGGGTGCAGAATTTATATTGCAGGGAATGTGAGGATGATTTTGAACAGGTCTCCATCCAGAACCAGTTGCAGGCTGCCGCCCTGTACTTCCATCAAGCTCTTGGCAATATTCAGGCCCAAGCCACTGCCCTCCCGGTTGCGAGAGGCATCCCCACGGACAAAACGTTCCAGCAGTTCCTCCGCAGAGTACTGGATGTCCTCCCGGGAGACGTTTTTGATGGAAAGCAGAACCTTGTCCCCATCCTTGGTCAGATCCACATAGACCCGGGTGCCCGGGGCGGCATATTTCACCGCGTTGCTCAGCAGATTGGACAGCACACGCCAGGTCAGCCGTCCGTCTGCGGCGATCATCATGGGCTCCTCCGGCGGGGTAAACACCGGGGTCAGCTGTGCCTTTTCCAGTTTGTCAGAGAATTCTCCCAACGCCTGGTTTACGGACTCAGAGGCATCCAGCGTCGCAATATTCACCTGCATATTGCCACTGCTGGCCTTACTCAGCTCCATCAAATCTTCGATAAGCTTTTTCAGTTGCTGAGACTGACGGGAAAGCACTTCCAGATACTGCCCAGCTTCTTCCCGGTTGCGGCACTGGCTCATAATGTCCACATAATTGATAATGGACGTCAGAGGTGTTTTGATATCATGGGAGACATTGGTAATCAGTTCCGTCTTCATCCGCTCTGAACGGACTTGGTTGTGTACCGCTTGGGCCGCCGTCTCCGACAGGGCATTGACCTCATCTGCACAGTCCCGGAAACTGCCGGCCAGATATTTCGTGGGTATCTTGGTGTCCAGATCGCCCTCGCACATTTTCTTCACCCCGGACAGGAGCGTTCCGAAAGCGTAGCCACTGTACAGCACCACTGCCACACAACCCAGGATCGCCACCACAAGTAAGGCAATCCCCAATGCGGAATACTGTGCCGCCCAAAATGCACCGCCAAAGCAGGCAACTACTCCAAAACCAATCAGCAGCCACTGCCAGATCACCGGAAGCATCCGGATACATTGCCGCAGTGCCTTCACCAGCAGACGAAGACCCTTGTATGTCCACATACACAAAAAGCCTGTCACACTATGCTTCCACCAATAGAAGTCTTTGCGTTTGATCTGGGCTGACAATGCCATCAAAAAACCGATGGGCAACAACAGTAATCCCAAAAGATTTACAAACAGTATGCTCAGATTTCCCGGATGGGGGCCGGCGTCAAAGGCCCACCATCGCAACCGTTCAAATACTCGCAGCAAAAGCCAAATGCCCACGCTCATCAGGACAATATACAGATCCAGTGGCAGCAGATTCAGTCCGCCGGGACGAACTTCCCCGTCCACTGTGCGACCTGCGACCCAAAGCAAATACACCAGCCCCACCGCAAACAGCAAAAGTCCCACAACCACCACAGCTATGCAATGGTAGCGGTAAGGATAAATGCTGGTCAAAAGATGTAAGCGACTGCTTTCCAGCACTTTTTCCTGCATATACACCGTCACACTGTACTCCGGTGCTTCATAGTAATACAGTTCGTAACTTTCCAAACTGGTACCGATCCACACCGTTTTGTTCTCACGGTAGAGATATCCGGTTGGACCGGGGTTTTCTTCCGGCTTCTCTTGCGGATCATCCGCCACAGGATCACCGTCTTCCTCTTCTGTCGTCTCCTCATAATACACGGGATACAGGGGCGTAAAGGTATAGGTCTTGGAAAATGCACAATGGCTCTTGGAGGCGTTTTCTACCCCTTCTTCCGCCAGCAGTTCCTCACCCCGGAACAGTTCGATGCACCAAAATTCCGCATCATTTCGATCCTGCGGATCGCTGTATAGCTCCTCCCGGAGCAGATAGGGGATGTCACCCAAGGTATTGACCGCATAGAGGTTTGCGAAATCCTTCGCAACCGCCTGGGCAATGGAATCGTATTCGTAGTCCTGCAATTCATCCAGACTGTTGACGTACAATCCCGCGGATTCCAGAAGAGCAATACCGGCCGTGCCGGCAATGGCACAGCCCAGCGATACAACGGTGAGCAGAATCGCCAGAAATTTCGCAGCGATGTTGTGCTTCATCCCTTTTCCTCCATTTTGTAACCCTGTCCCCACACCACTTTCAGATAACGGGGCTCCGAAGGATTGATCTCAATTTTCTCACGCAGGTGGCGGATATGCACAGCCACCGCACCCTCACTTCCGAAAGGTGCTTCCCGCCAGACCGCTTCGTACAGTTCCTTGGTGGAGTAGACCTTCCCGGGATGACGCATGAGAAGCCGCAAAATGCTGTATTCCGTGGGTGTCAACGCCACGTTCTGTCCCTCAACGCTCACCGTTTTTGCACGGTCATTGAGGACGATGCTGCCCAATGTCAGTTCGTCTTCCCGCTCCGAAATACGGCTGCCCAGTTTTTCATAACGACGCAGATGGCTGCGTACCCGGGCCAACACTTCCGCAGGCACGAAAGGTTTGGTGATATAGTCGTCCGCACCCGCATTCAGACCCTGTACCAAATCCTCGGTCTCCGACTTTGCGGTAAGAAAAAGAATGGGGATATTGGAAAATTCCCGAATTTTTTCAGCGGCAGTTATGCCGTCCATTTCCGGCATCATAATATCCAGAAGAACCAGATGGATCTCCTCTTTTTCAACGATCTGCACAGCCTGTGCTCCGGTATACGCCTCAAACAGGCCATAGCCCTCCGGTGCCAGATAGATCTTCAACGCATTTACAATATCCGGCTGATCGTCACAAATCAAAACATTGTGCATGGTCCATCCCTCCTATGATTTTATATATTATAACAGGTATTCTCCCAATAGGAAAGAGGAAATTCGAAAAATGTCAAAACTGTCTTGCGTTTGGGTGAAACCGTGGTATAATGATGGTATTCTTTGATATGGAGATTACTTTTATGAATTGGAAGGCTATTTTTGCTTTTTTCCAGCAGCCCTTGCTGGCTACTGTATTTAAGGTGGTTATCATTGCCGTCATTGGCAGTCTGTTGATCCGTATCGTCAACCGCACAGTACAAAAACTTCTGGAAAAGTCCAAGCTGGAAAAGGCCGCACACAGTCTCATCCGCACATTGGTGAAGACCATTCTGTATGTGCTGCTGGCTTTGATTCTGGCATCTTCCATTGGCATCGACGTTACCGGCATTGTGGCCTTGGCAAGCGTTGCCACTTTGGCAGTATCCCTGGCCTTGCAGAATATGCTGGCCAATGTTATCGGCGGATTTACATTGCTGTACACCCATCCTTTCGGTGCGGGTGACTACGTGGAGATTGCCGGTCAGTCCGGCTCTGTGCAGGAAGTGGGCATTGCCTACACCCGTCTGACCACCGTAGATAACAAGCTGGTGTCCATCCCCAACAGTGCCGTCGTTGCTGCGGAAATCGTCAACTACTCCGTTACCGGCACCCGTCGGGTGGATATGAACGTAACTGCCTCTTACGACGCTGACCCCGACAAGGTGGTGGCGGCGTTGCTGGAAGCGGTGCAGGATGACCGGGTGCTTGCGGATCCCGCCCCCTTCGCCACACTCTCCGGTTACGGTGACAGTGCCATCAGCTACACCGTCCGGGTTTGGGTCAAAACCGAGGATTACTGGGATGTATACAATAAAATCAACCGACAGGTTTTGGATACTTTCCGGGAAAACGGCATTGAAATGACCTATCCCCACCTGAACGTGCATCTGGACAAATAATTTGCATAAAAACCGATTTGGCGGTTATACTGAACATGGACGAAGAAAGCCGACTTTCAGACTGTGACGACAGAGAAAAACGGTACATTTTTTCGTCAAGTGTGTCGCTGTTGGCCAAAAGTGTGATGCGAAAAAAGGCGGGGAAGGAACACCCCGCCGGTACATAAAACCGAGGAAGCCACCTGGCTTCCTCGGTTTGCTTATTTTACAATATCATCCTTTTTCCATCTGAAATTGCCGGAAACGCCGTTGATGTCGGAATAATACATAAACGTATCCTTATGCTTTTTCACAATGGAAATAAACTCCGGTATCTGCCTTTTGTTGACGACGGAAATGATCATATAGGACTCCGCATCTGTAAACAAGCCCTTGCTTTCCATCACGGTTGCACCGTGTTTCAGGTTGTAAATAATATCCTCTTTGATTTTCTCCGGCTCTTTTGTGGATTCTATCACCACAAATAAGACTACGCAAGGAAATAATATGAAATGGTATTTACATTGATTGTCAACTTTGTTATAATTAGAAGGCGGTTTTAACATAATCACTTTGCCGCAAGGGAGAAAAATATGGAAAACATTAGAATTCAAGACGATCTATATACTTATGTAAACCAATCCAAGTTGGATGAGCTGGTAATTCCCGATGATATGCCCGTTGCCGGCGGTTTTGCTTCGCTCGGCGAAGATGTGGAAAAGCTGATGATCGGCGAATTCAACGCCATGTGCGGTGACGCATCCTACCCCAACGATTATCTGGCAAGAGCCTGCACCCTGTTTAAGCTGGCCAAGGATGTGAAGCGGAAGAAAAAGCACGGCATCAAGCCGGCCTTGAAGAATCTCGCTATTCTCAAAAAGCTGGGCACCATGCGTAGCTTCAATCTCCACACCAAAGAGCTGATTTTGAAGGGTATTGATATGCCCCTGAATATCATGGTAGAGGCTAACATGAAGGACACCACACACCACTGTGTAATGATCCAGGGTGCATCTGTGATCCTGCCCGATGTGTCTTACTACAAGAACGAACAGCAGAGAGATCAGCTGCTGGGTATGTGGAGCAGCTTTGCAAAGCAGGTGCTGGCTATCGCCGGTCACAACGAGGAAGAGATTGACGCCCTGATCAGCGACACCCTGGCCTTTGACGCCCTCATCGCAAAGTATGCCAAGAGCCAGGAAGAGTGGTCTGAGTACGTCAAGATGTACAACCCCATGAAGACCGGCCGGGTAGCAGGCATGGTCAAGCCCCTGAACTTCAAAAAGCTGTTGAAGGACATTTTCGGCTTCGTGCCCGAGGAAATCATCGTCACCGAGCCCCGCTACTTCAAGAATTTCAAGGAGATCTTCAACCAGGACACCTTCGAAATGTACAAGAAGTGGGCCTATGTGACCACATTGATGGGCAGCTGCTCTTTGCTGAGCGAGGAGCTGCGTGATCTGGGCGGCGGCTTCCGCAGAGCCCTCTCCGGCATTGCCGCTATGTCCTCTGCCGAGAAGTTTGCTTATCAGCTGGCATCCTCTATGTACAGCGAACCCGTGGGCCTGTACTACGGTGAAAAGTACTTCGGTGAGGAAGCCAAGAAGGACATTACCGAGATTGTTCAGCAGATCGTTGCCACCTATCAGAAGCGGATCGCTACCAACGACATTCTGGAACAGGCCACCAAGGATAAGGCCATCCTGAAGCTTTCCAAGATGGGTCTGAAACTGGCTTACCCCGACCGGGTGGAGGATATCTACAACAAGCTGGTATTTGACGAGAGCAAGTCCCTCTTTGACATCGTGTCCTCTCTGAGGAAGGTCCGCATTGAGGAGAATTTCGCAAAGCTTAACAAGGAAGTGGACCGCACCCACTGGGCAATGCCCGGACATATGGTCAACGCCTGTTACGATCCCTTTGTCAATGACATTACATTCCCCGCCGCCATTTTGCAGCCTCCCTTCTACTCCATCAATCAGACCCGGAGCGAGAATCTGGGCGGCATCGGTGCGGTGATCGGCCACGAGATTTCCCACGCATTTGACTCCAATGGTGCAAAGTGCGACGAGCTGGGCAACCTGAACAACTGGTGGACCAAGGCCGATGAGCGGAAGTTCAACAAGAAGGTTAATGCCATGATCAAGCAGTTTGACGGCATCGAGCTGCCCTGGGGCGTCTGCAACGGCAAGTTCACCGTCAGCGAAAACATTGCCGACAACGGCGGTATGGCTGTCACTCTGGACATCATGTCCAACACTGAGGGTGTTTCCTTTGAGGAATACTTTTCCAACTGGGCTCGCGTTTGGTGCCAGAAGGCAAAGCCGGAATATCAGGCACTGCTGTTGCAGGTGGATGTCCACGGACCTGCTTACCTGCGGGCCAACATGCCTCCCCGGAACTTCCCGGAATGGTACGCCGCCTTCAACGTGAAGAAGTCCGACGGAATGTACCTTGCTCCCTCCAAGAGAGTGGTTATTTGGTAATTTAAAAAGGGGTATTGCTGAAAAGCAATACCCCTTTACAGCATCCGCCACCGGCGGCGCTCCCATCGCTCCCCGGACTCGATTTACGTTTTCACCTTTGGCGAAAATGGCCGGTAACCGGACTCGATTTGCATTTTCGCCTTTGGCGAAAATGGCCGGTAACCGGACTCGATTTGCATTTTCGCCTTTGGCGAAAATTATTGTGTTGCCGCCGTCCAGCCGGCGGCAAGCAAGGCTCCCCCGGAGCCTTGCATCTACATTGGTTCGAGTCCGGCATCCTTACACTTAAGAAAAGAACGCCCCCAACGGGGTCGTTCTTTTCTTGGTGCCGGTAACCGGACTCGAACCGGTACGGATTTTACTCCGAGGGATTTTAAGTCCCTTGTGTCTACCTATTTCACCATCCCGGCACAGTGTTCCTATGGTATCACATTTTGTGAAAACCGTCAAGCATTACAACTGGTCAAGATTCAACAAAAATGCCGGCAGGCATTCGGCAATGAACCAGTTCAGTTCCG
>JAZOBY010000008.1:0-110557 GCA_045596215.1 Faecousia sp. | reverse complement strand
TCGGCCGCCCCAGGGGGTGTACAGTCAGAATAATCTGGAAATGGCACAAAAAATGGGATATAAGACGGTTTTTTGGAGCCTTGCCTATGTGGATTGGAACAATGATTCTCAGCCCACGGCGGAGTACGCATTTTCGAAACTCCTGCCCCGTACCCACAACGGTGCGGTGGTGCTTTTACACTCCACATCCCAGACCAACGCCCAAATTCTGGACGAATTGCTCACCAAATGGAAGCAGATGGGGTATACGTTCGCGTCTATGGGGCAGTTATTCGCACAAAATTAACATTTCCTTTTGCCCGGTGGGTTGTTTCCACCGGGTTTTTGTGTTATATTTAAAAAACCACATTAAAGGAGTAAGCCCCATGGACAGAAGCTTGAAAGGTCTGAAATTGCAAAATTTCTTATATTTGTTAGTGGCCGGTTGCATTAACGCATTCGGTGTTACCGTTTTTCTGGCACCGGTAAATCTGTATGACAGCGGCATTTCCGGCACATCTATACTGTTGTCGCAGATTACCCCACCGGCATGGAGTTTGTCGATTTTTCTGCTGATTTTGAATATTCCTCTGTTTCTGTTTGGCTTAAAAAAGCAAGGTGCAGCATTTACCATTTATTCTGTTTTTACTGTGGCGGTATACTCTGCAATGTCTTGGCTGATCACCGATGTTTTGCCCATTGATGTCAGCATCGCATCCCCTTTGGCCGGACAGGATCTTCTGCTTTGTGCCCTCTTTGGCGGCATGATTTCCGGTATCGGAAGCGGCTTGACCATTCGCAACGGCGGTGCTATTGACGGCATGGAAGTTATGGCGGTTATTTTCTCAAAAAAACTGAACGTCACCGTTGGCACCTTTATGATGGTCTACAACGTGATTCTTTATGTGGTCTGCGGTCTGATTCGGGACAGTTGGATTTTACCCCTGTATTCCATCGTTACCTATGCCGCAGGCTTGAAGACTGTGGACTTTGTGGTGGAAGGCTTAGACCGTTCCAAATCCGTGATGATCATCACGGATAAGGCAGATGAAATCAGTGCGGCTCTGATGGAAGAATTCAAGTGTGGCACCACCATGATGAACGGCACAGGCGGCTACTCCAATACTGAAAAGACCATTATTTATTTTGTGGTGAATCGTTTTCAAATTTACAAAATGCGCAACATCATCCACGCCATCGATCCCGGTGCTTTTGTTACCATCAGTGAAGTGGCGGATGTATTCTCAAGCAATGACTGAAAGGAAAAATATGGAACTGAAAGAAGGACTTATCTCTGTTGTCAAGGCAGAGCGTGAAGGGGACGTGTACTGCCCCATCTGCCACAAGCTTCTTCATGTGGAAGAAGGTCAGGTAATTCCCCGCTGCTGCGGTAAGGTTATGGAAATGCTGGATTAAAGTAAGACCCTCCTCCTTGGGGGAGGGTGGATTTTTGCGAAGCAAAAAGACGGGTTGGGGGCAACATAACTACCCCTCATCCGTCAAAAATCAAAGATTTTTGCCACCTATTAGATAGGGTATGCTTGCCCCCGGCAAGCATTCGGATTTTTAATCCGCTGCGCGGAGCACTGCCCCAGGGGGAAGGTTTTTATTTTCTCTTTAAATAATTCAAACAGGTCATAAGCAGCATGGCCCAGCCGAAAAGACCAATGAACCACACCTGAGAGCATACCATGGGGGTGGACACCAAAATCAGCACCCAGTACAGCACCATTCCCCAGGCGTCCGATGCCTGAACGGATACAAAATTCGCAACGATAGTCACCAGCGTCAGTCCCAAACTGATCAGGCTGAGGTTGCGGATGATTTGCAGGATTTTCCGGTTCTTATTCTGAACCCCCGAAAAAATCAGCAATGCCGGGGGCACGAAGAAGCCCAGACTGAGCAAAATAAATATGCCGTAAATTCCGTCCGCAGCCGGAATAAAGCCGCAGACGGTGCAAATCACGTAGCCAGCCGCCCAAAGACACCATAGAAGTTTTGTGTTTTTCATAAAAATGCTCCTTTTTTGTGGAACTGTTCCTATTTTGCCTTAGAATCGCCATGCTGTCAAGAAAAAATACTGGACAGGGGCAAAGTATTTTGCTATAATCGGTTCATAATAAATGGAAGGGAGCCGAAAATTATGAGATGTCCCTTTTGCGGTGATTTAGAAAGTAAAGTGGTGGATTCCCGCCGCTCGGAAGAGGGCGACAGCATTCGCCGCCGCCGGGAGTGCATTGCCTGTCAGCGTCGTTTCACCACCTATGAGACGGTGGAAAGCCTGCCCATTATCGTAGTCAAGCGGGATGGCACCCGCCAGAGCTTTGACCGGAACAAGATTCTCAATTCCATGGTTCGTGCCTGTGACAAGCGGAAGGTGGACCTTTCCGATCTGGAGAAGATCACCACCGAGATCGAACAGGCCATTCAGAACTCTCTGGAACGGGAGGTCAGCACCGATAAATTGGGCGAAATGGTCATGGCTCGTCTGAAACCTCTGGATGAGGTTGCCTACATCCGGTTTGCATCCGTCTATCGTCGGTTCCAGGACGTGGGCGGTTTCATCCAGGAGATCAATCATTTTCTGGAGAAGAAGTAATATGTCATTGCGAACCAGTGCACACACTGGTGTGGCAATCTCACGGACAGTCCGGAAACCTATGGGGATTGCCACGTCGCCCCTGCGGGGCTCCTCGCAATGACAGCAGGTGTAAGGAAGTAAGGAGATTATATCGTGGGAACTGCTGCAAGTGAAATGGATCTTGGTGCCTTGCTGCCCGATGTGGGCACTGTGGTGGGACTAATTGAATTTGCACTGTGGCTGCTGGTGCTGGCCGGGCCGTTGATGCTGCTGGGCTTTGGCCTTTTGTACCGTTACCGCCCACCGGCAGAGGCAAATTTCGGCCTGGGCTATCGCTTCTGGTGGGGCATGGCCAGTCTGGAAGCATGGCGTTATACCCAACGCCTGGCGGGTATTATCTGGACCATTCTGGGTGCGGCACTTACAGCAATTATGCTGGTGGTCTGCATCGTTTTGCAGTGCCTGGACACCATGACCATGGTGATCGGCTGTGCCGTTTGCGTGGGCATTGAGCTGATCCTGGTTGCCGCGGCGTGCATTACCATCAATGTGCTGGTGATGAAAAAATACGACAAAGACGGCTACCGCCGGGATGAAACAGTAGAATAAAATTACACCGCACCAATTGGTGCGGTGTTTTTGTAAATATTGGATTGTTGATGTAGGGCGGGGGCATGCCCCCGCCGATTACCTATCGATTATAGCAATTTGAATTTTTCAACTGGGTCGGCGGGGATATATCCCCGCCCTACGCTACAAATTGGCAACGATTCGTTTAGCCTTGATTTCTTTTCTTCATCAGCTGACGCATACGCTCGGAATGATCCAGGATCCGCTTGCGGATACGCAGGCTCTTGGGGGTACATTCCAGCAGCTCGTCGTCCGCCAAAAACTCCAGACATTGCTCCAGGGAGAAGATCCGGGGCGGTGTCAGCCGCAAGGCTTCGTCCGAACCGGAGGCACGCATGTTGGTCAGCTGCTTTTTCTTGCAGACGTTCACGTTCATATCCTCGTTCCGGCTGCAAATACCAACCACCATACCGGCGTAAACCGGCGTGCCGGGGCCGATGAACAGTGCACCACGCTCCTGGGCGGCGGCCAGACCGTAGGTCACGGCTTCGCCGGTCTCAAAGGAGATGAGACTGCCCACCTGACGGCGTTCGATCTCGCCCTTCATGGGTGCGTAGGAATCCAGGACGGAGGACATGATGCCCTCGCCACGGGTGTCAGTCAAGAATTCATTTCGATAGCCGAACAGACCTCTGGACGGCACCAAAAATTCCAAACGATAGCGAGCCCCCATGGGGGTCATGCTTAAAAGGTCACCTTTCCGACGGCCCATTTTTTCAATGACAGAGCCCATGCACTCTTCCGGCACGTCCGCTACCATCCGTTCGATGGGTTCGCAGAGCTTGCCGTCAATCTCCTTGGTCAGCACACGGGGTGTGGAAACGGAGAATTCAAAGCCCTCCCGACGCATGGTTTCCATAAGGATGGACAGGTGCATTTCGCCACGGCCGGCCACGTTAAAGGCATCCGTTCCCTGCTCGGTGACGTGCAGGGAAACGTCTTTCAGAAGCTCCTTTTCCAGCCGGTCACGAAGATTCCGGGAAGTGACGAATTTGCCCTCCTTGCCCGCAAAGGGGGAATCGTTGACGGCAAAGGTCATTTCGATTGTGGGATCGGAGATCTTCACAAAGGGCAGGGGCTGCACAGCCAGCGGATCGCACAGCGTCCGGCCGATGGTGATGTCGGACATACCGGAAAGGGCTACGATTTCGCCGGCGGAAGCGGACTGGACGGGAGCTTTGCCCAAACCGTCAAAGGTATACAGGGCGACAACCTTGCCCTTTTGCTTGATTTCGGGATTGTGGTAGTCGCAAATCACCACTTCCTGATTGACTTTGATGGAACCCTGTTCCACACGGCCCACGGCAATCCGGCCCACATATTCATTATAATCAATGGAGGACACCAGCAGCTGCAGGGGTGCGTTCTCGTCTCCGCTGGGAGCATCGATATACTGTACGATGGTCTCAAACAGGGGGGTCAGGTCGGTGCCCATCTCGTCGGGAGAGTAGCTGGCCGTGCCCTGACGGCCGGAGCAGAAGACAGTGGGGGAGTTGAACTGCTCGTCTGTTGCTTCCAGTTCCAGAAGAAGCTCCAGAACCTCGTCCATCACTTCGTGTACCCGGGCGTCGGGCTTGTCCACCTTGTTCACAGCCACGATGACCTTGTGGCCCAGCTCCAATGCCTTTTGCAGAACGAAACGGGTCTGGGGCATGGGGCCCTCGGCGGCGTCTACCAGCAGGATAACGCCGTTGACCATTTTGAGAATTCGCTCCACCTCGCCGCCGAAGTCGGCGTGGCCGGGGGTATCCACGATGTTGATTTTCGTATCCTTATAATATACGGAAGTGTTTTTCGCCAGAATGGTGATGCCACGCTCCCGTTCCAGATCGCCGGAGTCCATGACCCGGTCCTGGGTGGCTTGATTTTCCCGATAAATACCGCCCTGCTTCAAAAGCTCGTCCACCAAGGTGGTCTTGCCGTGGTCAACGTGGGCGATGATGGCTATATTGCGGATTTTTTCTTGTGCCGCCATAAAAAGTGCTCCTTTTTATCTGATCTATGATATAGTTTCTTCCTAACATGGAAATATACCACACATATAAAGAAAATTCAAGCCTTCCCCCTGGGGGGAAGGTGGCAAAAATCTCTGATTTTTGACGGATGAGGGGTATATCCCCTTATCATTCCCCTCACCCGTCTTTTTGCTTCGCAAAAATCCACCCTCCCCCTTGGGGGAGGGTTAAGGCGGATAAGGGTTTATTCCAGATTCAGTTTTTTGGTAAGGACCCAGTGAATCACAAGATACTCCACCGCTACAAACAAGAACGTAACGGCAATGATGATCCACATAATGATGTGGGCGACATCCACGGAGGCTGTATTCAACCACAGAAATGCACCGCTGGTGGCGAGTACGGATAGGAAAATAGTCAGAATCGTGGAAGCAATCTGCGTCAGGATATAGTAAGCAAAATACACGCCAACTGCCGCAAGGATGCGGTTCTTTCGGGACAGCTGTCCCAGAGAAATGCAGGCGTAGTACAGCATAATGCTGGAAAAAGAGGAAAACACCAGCAGAATGAAAAATTCTATTCCAAACCAAAGCAATTGGGTGCTGGCCTGTGCTGTGAGCGGGCTGAAAATGTAAAGAAAATCCTGTATGAAGGGATCTATTTCCTCATAGGGAGTGGCGATCCAAAAAGAGAGAAATACCACAATCGCGGAAAGCCAGTTCACACTAACCGCAGTAACGGCTTTTACCAAAATATGCTGCCCGGCGGTTACCGGCAAGGTGTGGGTCAGATACCCTTCCGCGGTAAACATATTTTTGTAGAATCGGACGATACCCATTACAAAGGCAAAGCCAATGGCAGCCGCTGCGGAAACAAAGTAGGTGGCATCGGAAAAGGAGCGAATAATGTAATAGGCATCCGTGTCGCTCTCAAAAAGGGTAATGATTCTGGTTGCCGCGGCCACGGTCAGCAAGATGCCGTAAACGATGCCCATCGCCCGGGCATAGGAGAGAAATTCGTGCTTAAACAGTTTCTTTACCATTTGAACACCTCCCTGAACAGCTCGTCAACACTCTTTTCGTGTTCCGTCCGGATCTCGTCCATAGTCTTGTGCAGCACAATGCTGCCCTCTTTCAGGAAGATCACTTCATCCAAAACTTGCTCGATTTCAGAGATCAGATGGGTGGAAATGAGCACCGTCGCCTCGGGGTTATAGTTATTGAGGATGGTGGAGATCACATAGTCCCGGGCGGCAGGATCCACGCCGGCAATGGGTTCATCCAGAATGTACAGCCGGGCGTTCCGGCTCATCACCAAAATCAGACAAACCTTTTCCTTGTTGCCCTTGGAGAGGGTTTTCAGCTTTTTGTCCGGTGCGATGCCCAGCCGGGCCAGCATTTCGTAGGCGACCTCAGGACGGAAATCCTCGTAAAAATCGGCAAAATACCCGACGATCTGCTTGACGGTCATCCAGGAGTTCAGGTAACTGTTGTCCGGGAGATACGCCACCATTGCTTTGGTTTGCGGGCCGATAAGCTTGCCATCGATGGTAATCAAGCCTCTGGTAGGTGTTAACAGACCGTTCAGCAGTTTGATCAAGGTGGTCTTGCCGGAGCCGTTGGGGCCTAAAAGACCTATGATCTTACCGCTTTCCAAGGTGAGATTGATGCTGTTCAGTGCGATGACAGAACCGTAACTCTTGGTCAGATCCTTGCACCAAATAAGTTCACTCATGCGTTCCACTCCTTTCGGATAATTCTATTACCTTGCCAATACAATTATATATAAATCCTGCTGGGCTGTCAATAATTGTCCGTCCACCGTATCAGATCCACTCGTAGGGCGGGGTCATGACCCCGCCCTACATGGCATCAAAAAATTTTTATAAATGCGAATAATTCCTATTGACAAACAGAAAAAGGTGTGTTATGATCCTCTTGTAAACAAGAATGATTCTTATTTAAGAACAGACAGGAGGTAGTCATGGAAGGAAAAACCAAACACTTTCGAAAGCGTGACGCCATTCTGACCTGCCTGCGTGAAACCAAAGTGCATCCGTCGGCGGACTGGGTATACGCCCAGTTAAAGCCCCAAATCCCGGATCTGTCCCTGGGTACGGTGTATCGCAACCTGGCTCTTTTTAAGGAGCAGGGGTTGATCATCAGCGTGGGAACAGTCAAGGGTGTGGAACGGTTCGACGGAAATCCGGATTTCCATGTCCACTTCATCTGTACTGAGTGCGGATGTGTGCAGGACTTGGCCTGGATGCCCGATCTGCCCGGGTTGAAATCGACGGCAGAGCAAGATTCCGGCAGTCAGATTTCCGGCTGCCAGCTCACATTCACCGGTGTGTGCCGGGAATGTTCCCAAAATCAAAACAAGGAGGAAGCAGTATGAAAAAGTATGTTTGCACCGTTTGCGGTTATGTATACGAAGGCGATGAACTGCCCGAAGATTACGAGTGCCCTCTGTGCGGCGTCGGCCCCGACCAGTTTGAAGAAGAAGCTTAAAACCCTCCCCCGGGGGGAGGGTGCCCCGAAGGGGGCGGGAGAGGAATGGCGGCAGAACCGACATAGGAATGGGTCTGCACAGTGCGAGAAGTCTTAGATTACCGCCCGTATTCCTCTTCCGTCTTGTAAATTGCCGAAGAGCAATTTACAATCCACCTTCCCCTCGGGGGAAGGTACAGCGGCTGCACCGCTTAAAACATGAATAACTAAATTATTATTTGGAGGAAAATATTATGAAGAAGTTTGTTTGCCCCGTTTGCGGTTATGTTCACGAAGCAGAAGTTATGCCCGAGGGTTTTGTTTGCCCCGTTTGTAAGGTTCCCGGCACCAAGTTCAAGGTGATGGAAGAAGGCAAGCTGGCCGCTGAGCACGAGTACGGCGTTTACGCTAAGACCGTCAAGAACAACCCCGACATTTCTGAAGAAGACAAGAAGTTCATCTTCGAGCAGCTGATGGCCAACTTCAACGGCGAGTGTGCAGAAGTCGGTATGTACCTGTGCATGGCCCGCATCGCCCACCGTGAGGGTTATCCCGAAATCGGCCTGTACTGGGAAAAGGCTGCTTACGAAGAAGCTGAGCACGCTGCCAAGTTCGCAGAGCTGCTGGGTGAGGACCTGGAGCCCAACATGAAGGCCACCACCAAGGACAACCTGGCGTGGCGTGTGGACTGCGAGTTCGGTGCAACCGCCGGCAAGTTCGATCTGGCCAAGTGTGCCAAGCAGAACGGCCTGGATGCCATCCACGACACCGTCCATGAGATGGCTCGCGATGAGGCCCGCCATGGCCTGGCTCTGAAGGGTCTGCTGGAGCGGTATTTTAAGTAAGCGGCGAGTCGCCGCTGACAATTCGAGCCTGAAGGTCCGGTGGTCATCCTTACGCCATTGGGCTCGCCCGGTTCGACAATACGCAATCAATAAAGGGGCGGCCAATGGCCGCCCCTCTTTTTATAGAATTACCAGTTCAAACAGAGCAAGGATAATCAAAAATGCGAAGTTAAACGCGGAAAACAGCAGAACATAGTACCGGGTTTTGCCCTTGTTGGCCTTGGTATACTCCCGGAAAGTGATCAGACTGGCAAGTGAGGAAATCAGCGTACCCACGCCGCCGATATTCACGCCCAGCAGCAGTTCCTTGTAATTTGTCGTAAATTGGGACAGCAAAATGGCCGACGGCACGTTGCTGATAATCTGACAGGAAAGCACAGAAAACAGCAGCGTGCTTTTTTCCAGCAGCATGGAGAAGAGATTTCGCACGACATCGATCCGTGCCATATTTCCCGAGAAGATGAAGAAAAATACGAAGGTTAGCAAAAGCGGATAGTCCACCATTTTCAGGGCTTCTCTATCTATAAATATCAGCACCGCCGGAATGACGATCAACCCGATCCAGTAGGGGATTCCCCGGAATACGATGGCAATGGCCAAAACAAACAGCAGCAGATAAATGACCGTACGCCACAGAGGAAGTGCGATTTTTTCATCGCTCAGTTCCAGGGGCTCCGGCTTTACGAAAATCAGACAGCATATGGTGATCATCACCACGGCCAGGATAAACGGCGGTGCCATGATCAGCATAAATTCCAGGTTTGGAATGGCAAACTTGGTGTACAGGTACAAATTCTGGGGATTGCCGAAAGGGGTCAGCATACCGCCCAGATTGGCGGCGATATTCTGCATGATAAAGGTAAACGCCATGTATTTTCCCTTGCCGGTAGTGGACAGAACAAACAGTCCCAGGGGCAGGAATGTCAAAAGTGCCATGTCGTTTGCAATCAGCATGGAGCCAAGGAATGTAATGTACACCAGCACCAGAATGCTCATCCGGGCGTTTTTGAAGACCATGACGATCTTTCTTGCCAGAGTATAGAAAAAGTTGATGTTTTTCAGAGCACAAACCACTGCCAGCACGCAAAACAGGCAGGTCAGGGTTTTCAGGTCAAAATAGTCCAGGTATGCCTTGTCCGGCGGAACGATCAGACAGGTGATCGCCGCAGCCACCATGGCCACCACCATCACCACGTTTTTTCTGACAAAATCCGCACATATGTGAATCAAATGGGATATTTTCATACCATTCCTTCTTTCTTCGCCCGGGTTATTATGGTACAAATTGCGGATTTTGTCAATAAAAACCTGCACAGGTTTCCCTGTGCAGGTTTTCTTTCCTTTTTTATTTGTCCGCACCCATGAGGATTTGAGCAAGATCCGAATTCTGATCCAGAATAATGGTCTTTTCTTCGCCGGTGAGGCTGGCTTTCAATGCATCCAGGGCAAGAATGAATTCGTAAAATTCCTGCTTATCCTTGGAATTGTAGGCCTCGGCCAGCAGACGCATGTATTCTGCCTCGCCTTCGGCTTCCAGCACAGCCGCCTCAGCTTCCGCGTTGGAGACCATGATGTTCACCTGCTTATCCACGTCATTGACGATCTTGGACGCTTCAAAATTACCGTTGGCGGTATATTTTTCTGCCATCTGATTCCGCTCGGAGATCATACGGGTGTAAACCGCGTTCTGGTTGGATTCCGGCAGGTCAAACCGCTTGATCTTCACGTCTTCCACTTCAATGCCGTAGACCTGAGCCTGTTCGTTGACTGTGGAGGTTATGGATTCATAAATGTCGTTACGTTCGCCGCCATCATTCATGTTGATGATGTCGGATTGCTTCAAATTACCCAGGGCAATTTTCAGTGCGGTATAGGTGATGGCATCCAAACGCTCCTCGGCAACGGATGTGGTACCCAATGCCCGGTAGAACTGCTGGGGATCTTTGATATTCCACAGAATGTAGCAGTCCACAGTCATGTTCTGCTTGTCGGAAGTGATCACCGCAGAGGGCGGGATGTCATACAGCTGCGTGGCCTTGGAGAAGTACTTTACCGAGTCGATAAAGGGGATCTTAAAGTGCAGACCGGACTGAGTTTGCGTGTTGACGATCTCGGAAAACCGGAAGGTACAGGCGTACTCATTTTCCTTGACAGTATAAACAGAAGAAAAGGCAACGATCACCAGCACCAATGCAACAATGCTGATCCAAATTGTTTTTTTCATATCAGTTATCTCCTACGATGGATTCCAGGGGCAGCAGCATATTCATGGAATTGCTGTCGCCGGTGTTGATAAATACCTTTACGTCGGGCAGAATCTGGGAAATGGTTTCATAATACATCCGGGAGCGGGTGATGCCGGGATTTTGCTTATACTCCTCGTACATGGCATTGAACATAGCCACTGCTTCCGTAGCCTCGTTGATACGCTTCTGCTTCAGATATTCTGCATTTTGCAGCAGCTTGTCAGCCTGGGCCTCTGCCTCGGGCAGCTTGGCGTTCTGGTATGCTTTGGCGTCGTTGACCACAGCCTCCGCATTCTGCTTGGCGGTTTCCACAGCCTTAAACGCCTCCACAACAGCGACCGTAGGCGGTTCCGCATCCTGGATGCGTACATCAATGAGGGTCAGACCCACATCATATTCTGTCAGGATATCGGAAACCAGTTCCTTGACCTGTAACTGAATATTCTCCTTGCCGTCGGTGAGTACAGCGTCCACGGTGGACGAACCCACCACGTTACGTACCTGGCTCTGGATCAGATTTTTCAAAATCAGGGCCGGGTCGTTGGAAGAAAACAGATACTGCACCGGGTCGGAAATCTTGTATTCCACGAAAAAGTCCACATTGACGATGTTGTAGTCGCCGGTGATCATGGAGCTTTCGTCGTCCACCGTGGTGGTTGTACCGTCTGCATTGGTGACATAGCCCAGCTCGATCTTTTGGTAAACATTTATGTCCACCTTATGTGCCTGCTGGATGCCAAAAGGTACTTTGAAGTGCAGACCGGGTTCGGTAATATCGGTGACTTTTCCCAATGTGGTCACCACCGCCTGCTGTTTATCGTCTACGGTGTAGAAGCTTGTCAGCACGCCCACCAGGACGAAAATACCCAGCAGACTCCAAAGGACAATGTTGCGGATTCTTTTGAAATCCGTTGGTTTTGGGGTTTTGAATGAAAATCTGTATGTGCCGTTTATCATATGGTTCTCCTTTCAGAATATTAATCGTTTTTCAGTTCTGCCGCCATGGCGATGGCCTGCTGACGCAGTGTGGATGCCGCCCAGGCTGTGAGCATAACTTTTAACACTTTTTCTACCCGAACCCGGGCACCGGGGACGGGCTCCGCATAATCTGCCAGAACCTGCCGGATGTAGGCATCCCGCCCGTCCGGGTCGTTCATTTTGCGGTGATGCACCGCCAACCGCAAAAACAGAAAATAGAGCTGGCTGTCGTCAATGAGGTCATCGGTCTCATCGTCCAGATTACCGTTGATGTAGGTCATCAGGCTGACGATCTGCTCCATTTGCAGGGCGTCTTTCAGCATATTGATGTTGATGATGCGGCAAAGTTGACGCAAGGTGTACTTTTTCGCCACGGGTTTTGTTAAAAAACCCCGCTTGACCCAGTTTTGGATGGTGTAGGGTTCCAGACCTGTGACCGCAGCCACCTGGCTGAGCACCATTCCGCCGCCTAAAAACATGGATTCAAAGTTTTTTTGTGCTTGATCTGCCTCATCCATGGGGATGGACAAGACTGTGCCGGGGATGTTCCACTCCATTGGGGGTACCTCCTTTTTATGTGGTGATTTGATAATATCATATGGTTACGTGATTGTCAAGAGTAATTATTAAACTATTTGTAAATAATAAAAAGAAACCCTCCCCCGAGGGGGAGGGTATGTACGTATTACAGATGCAGTACCCGGTCTTTGATTTCCTGGGTGCGTCCCTGGTTCCAATACTGGGTGCCGATGTAGCCGCAGGTACGCCGGGCCACATTCATTTTACTCTGGTCGGTATTGCCGCACTGGGGGCAGACCCAAATCAGCTTGCCGTCGTCTTCTTTAATCTGGATTTCGCCGTTGTAGCCACATTCCTGGCAGAAATCCGACTTGGTGTTCAGCTCCGCGTACATGATGTTCTCGTAAATGAACTGCATCAGCTCCAACACAGCGTCCAGATTTTGCTGCATATTGGGCACTTCCACATAGGAAATGGCACCGCCGGGGGACAGCTGCTGGAATTCCGCTTCAAAACGCAGCTTTGTGAAGGCGTCGATCTCCTCGGTGACGTGGACGTGATAGGAGTTGGTGATATAGCTGCGGTCGGTGATGCCGGGAATCATGCCAAAACGCTTTTGCAGACACTTGGCGAACTTGTAGGTGGTGGACTCCAGGGGTGTGCCGTAGAGGGAGAAGTCGATGTTGTGCTTCTCTTTCCAGAGCTTGCAGGCATCGTTCATGTGCTGCATCACCTGCAGGGCAAAGGGCTTTGCCTCGGGGTCGGTGTGGGATTTGCCCGTCATATATTTGACGCACTCATAAAGTCCGGCGTAGCCCAGAGAAATGGTGGAATAGCCGCCGTAGAGCAGTTTATCAATGGGTTCGCCCTTGGAAAGACGGGCCAATGCACCGTACTGCCACAAAATGGGCGCGGCATCGGACAGCGTGCCTTTCAGCCGTTCGTGGCGGCACAGCAGACCCCGGTAGCACAGCTCCAGACGCTCATCGAAAATCTTCCAGAATTTGTCCATATCCCGTCCGGAGGATAGGGCCACATCCACCAGATTGATGGTGACCACGCCCTGATTGAACCGGCCGTAATACTTGTGCTTGCCCGGCTCGTAGTTGCCGGCATTGGCGATGTTACCGGCACCGGCCTCGGTAAACCGGTCAGGTGTGAGGAAGGAACGGCAGCCCATGCACACATACACGTCGCCTTTCAGTTCCAGCATTTTCTTTTCGCTGATGTAGTCCGGCACCATCCGCTTGGCGGTACATTGGGCGGCCAGGCGGGTCAGATCCCAGTAGGGCGTGCCCTCCCGGACGTTATCCCCTTCCAAAACGTAGATCAGCTTGGGGAACGCGGGGGTGATCCACGCACCTTTTTCGTTTTTCACGCCCTCGATACGCTGCCGGAGGGTTTCCTCAATGATCAAAGCCAGATCCTTCTTTTCCTGTTCGTTCCGGGCTTCGTTCAGATACATATAAACAGTGATAAAGGGAGCTTGGCCGTTGGTGGTCATCAGGGTGACCACCTGGTACTGGATGGTCTGCACGCCCTTTTTGATTTCCTCCCGGAGACGCTGCTCCACAACCTTGGAGATGGCTTCTTCCGTCACGGTTGCACCGTAAACTTCCAGTTCCTTTTCCACAGTCTTGCGGATCTTTTCTCGGCTGACCTGGACGAAAGGTGCCAGGTGGGTCAGAGAAATGGACTGACCGCCGTACTGGTTGGATGCCACCTGGGCAATAATTTGGGTAGCGATGTTACAGGCGGTGGAGAAAGAATGGGGCTTTTCGATCATGGTGCCGGAAATGACCGTGCCGTTTTGGAGCATATCTTCCAGGTTCACCAGATCGCAGTTGTGCATATGCTGGGCATAGTAGTCTGCGTCATGGAAGTGGATGATGCCCTCTTCGTGGGCGGCCACGATATCCTGGGGCAGCAAGATCCGGCTGGTGATGTCCTTGCTGACTTCACCGGCCATATAGTCACGCTGAACGGCGTTGATGGTGGGGTTTTTGTTGGCGTTTTCCTGCTTGACTTCCTCGTTGTTGGACTCGATGAGGGTCAAAATCCGGTCGTCGGTGGTGTTGGACTGACGCATCAGGCTGCGGTTGTACCGATAGGTGATGTAGCATTTTGCCACTTCGTAAGCACCGTGGGCCATGATGGCTTTTTCCACCAGGTCCTGAATTTCTTCCACCGAGGGACTGCGGCCCATTTCCTCGCAGGCGATCTCCACCTGCATGGCGATACGCCGGATCTGCAAAGGCGTCATACGCACCTTTTCTTCCGTTGCCTCATTGGCCTTGGTGATGGCGGTGACGATCTTTTCAATGTCAAAGGACACTTCCGCACCGTTTCTTTTAATAATCTTCATATCTCTTCCTCCGATGGTTGCCAAATATTATAGCATGTCATTGCGAGGAGGACGAAGTCCGACGTGGCAATCTCCTGGCGGTATTTACCGAATTGTCACATTGTACCGGGAGATCGCCACGGCCTTGCGGCCTCGCGATGACATACGAAAACGGAAATGCTATGCAAAATTGCGTCGGGCAGGACTTATTATACTACATCTTGTGTTTTTTGCAAGGGGGTAATCACTAAATCCTGTGGTTTTATTTTTCAGCAGGTATGTCGACAAAAAAGGAGAATTTTGGAAAAATTAAAGGAATATCCATTGAAAAACGGGTACAATTATCGTATAATAAGGCAACTGCCAAGTAAGGAGAAACGAAAATGCGAGAACGTTTTGGTGTTTTGCCCGATGGCAAGACGGCTTCCCTATATACCATCAAAAGCGGAAAAATGACGGCGGTGTTTACCGACATGGGTGCTACACTGCACAGACTGTTCGTCCCGGACCGGGGTGGCAAGCTGGCCGACGTGGTGCTGGGCTTTGACACCCCGGAAAAATACTGGGAAGACGGCAGTTTTTTAGGTGCTGTCGTGGGCCGGAATTGCAACCGCATCGGCGGTGCGGCCTTTTCCCTGAACGGAAAGAAATATCAGCTGCAACCCAACGACAAAGGGAAGAATAATCTGCACAGCGGCCCGGACTTCTTCAAAAGACGGATCTGGGATGTGGCAAAGCTGACGGAAGATGCCATCACCTTCACCCTGGAAAGCCCGGACGGCGACCAGGGCTTCCCCGGCAATGCCCGCATCCGGGTGACCTACACTCTGGAACAGGGCAATACCCTGCGTATTACCTATTCCGGCATCTGCGACCGGGATACAGTGTTCAACATGACCAACCACAGCTACTTCAATCTGGCCGGACACGACCAGCCGAAAAAGGCTATGGATCAGATTCTCACCATGCCCGCCCGGTTCTTCACCCCCGCGGATGCGGAAAGCATCCCTACCGGGGAAAAGCGGAGCGTGGAGGGCACAGCCATGGATTTCCGCACCCCCAAGGCCATCGGCCGGGATATCGATTTGGACGAAGAACCCTTGCGTTTGCAGGGGGGATATGACCACAATTTTGAGGTGTTTGCCAACCCCTGTGCCATTTTGTTGGATCCGGAATCCGGACGCACCATGGCTGTGATTACGGATTGTCCCGGTATGCAGCTGTATTCCGGCAACTATCTCAGCGGAGAGATTGGCAAGGACGGGGTGTCCTATTGCCGCCGCAGCGGCGTGTGTCTGGAAACCCAGTTCTACCCCAACGCCCTGAATTATCCCCAATGGCCCCAGCCTGTAGTGGCCGCCGGAGAGAAATACAAAAGCGAAACCTGCTACGTTTTTGGCATTGAGCCCTGATAATTAGGCAATTCCCACAAAATACAGAGGTAAAAATCTGCTATTGCGTTCATTGCCAGGACCTCTCACATTTGATATAATATACGCTCCTCAAAGGCTTCTCCTAGAGGAGAAGGCTTTTGAGAATTAGAAATGATGAAGGAGTGTGAAATATGGAATATCGGGAAGTAACCTATCTTGCTATTGCACTTCGGATTGTGCTGGCTGTGATTTGCGGCGGTGCCATCGGATTGGAACGGGGACTGAAAAACCGTCCGGCCGGTATGCGTACCTATATGCTGGTGTGCGTGGGTGCCTGCCTGATTATGTTAACCAACCAATATCTGTTCCAGGTCACAAAAACCGGTGATCCCATGCGTCTGGGTGCACAGGTGGTCAGTGGCATCGGTTTTTTGGGTGCGGGTACCATCATCGTCACCCGGCACAATCAGATCAAGGGTCTGACCACTGCCGCCGGTCTTTGGTCCGCCGCAGGTGTGGGCCTTGCATTGGGCGTTGGTTTTTACGAAGCGGCTCTGATCGCCGGATTCGCTATTTTCTTCGTCCTCACCCTGTTGCAGCGGTGGGATGACCAGATGCACAGCAAGACCCGCGTAGTGGAGATCTATGTGGAACTGGAACAGGGAACACTGGTGGGCTCCTTTATCCGTGGTGTCCGGGATATGGGATTGGAGATCAGCGGCGTGCAGATGGAGCAGGAAGCAACCGAAAACGATGCCCGGGGTCTGATTGCCACCTTGAAGGCGAAAAAACGGTGCAGCCATGCAGAGCTAATGGAAAAAATCCGCAAGATCAGCGGCGTGCGTTACATAGAAGAACTGTAAGGACAATGCCCTCCCCTTGGGGAGGGTGCCCTCGAAGTGGGCGGGAGAGGTTTTACCCCTCATCCGTCAAAAATCAGAGATTTTTGCCACCTTCCCCCCAGGGGGAAGGCTTTTTTATTGAACTTATTTTTTATAGAACAATTGTCAAAAATTACAAGTTGTGTTATAATACAAAAAGTTTGCAAATACAGAGGTGAGAAATATGATATTCGGCAAACATATCAACCGATATTATCTGAAATACGGCCCGATGCTGTTGCTTGGTCTGATTGCGTTGATTGCCGTGGACTATCTGCAATTGGAGATCCCCAAGCTCTACGGTGCGGTGATCGATGGCATGAAATCCGGCGTGGTGATCCAGTCCGACGGCACAGAGCTCCCCTTTGACATGGCCTATGTGCTGGACGGCATCTGTATGCCCATGGTCAAGATCATTCTGGCGATGATCTGCGGCCGTTTTCTGTGGCGGCTTTGCTTCTTTGGCTCTGCCGTCCGGTTGGAGGCGGATCTTCGCAACCGCATGTTTGACCACGCCAAAAACCTGAGCCGGGAATATTACCAGGTGAACAAGGTGGGCGACCTGATGAGCCTGTTTACCAACGATCTGGATACGGTACAGGAATGCTTCGGCTGGGGCATTATGATGTTCTTCGATGCATTGCTGCTGGGCATTTTGGCCATCAACGATATGCTCCGCATGAATCCCATGCTTACATTGCTCTCCATGATTCCCATGGCGTTTTTGCTGGCATCTGCAACCATCGTCGGCAAGCAGATGACAAGAAAGTGGGATATCCGGCAAGAAGCGTTTTCCAAGCTGTCCGATTTTTCTCAGGAGAGCTTTTCCGGCATTGCGGTCATTAAGGCCTTCGTTAAGGAAGCCAAGGAGCTATGGGCATTCAAACAGCTGAATGTGGAAAATGAGAACGCCAATATCGACCACACCAAGACTTCCGTCACCTTCCGGGTGCTGGTGACCATGTTCGTGGAAAGCGTGATTTGCATCATTCTGGGCTACGGCGGCTATCTGGTCTACCGGGGAGAGTTTACCGGTGGCCAGCTGATGGAATTCATCGGCTATTTTAACGCCTTGATTTGGCCTGTGATGGCAGTTTCCGAGCTGATCGACATGACCTCCCGGGGCAAGGCCTCCATGGACCGTCTGGGCGAACTGCTGGACGCACCCATCCATGTCAAGGACAAGCCCGGCGTGCAGGATTTGACGGATATCAAGGGCGATATTGAATTCCGGAATCTGACCTTCCGCTATCCTGACGGCGAGTTTGATGCCTTGAAGGACATTTCCCTTACCATAAATGCAGGCGAAAACGTGGGTCTGGTGGGTAAGACCGGTTCCGGCAAAACCACGCTGGTGGATTTGATTTTGCGTACCTACAATGTGCCCGACGGCACGGTGTTTATCGACGGAAAGGACGTCAATGATATTTCCATCCGCTCCGTCCGGGAGAGCTGTGCTTACGTGCCCCAGGACAATTTCCTGTTCTCCGATACCATTGAAAACAACATTGCCTTTGGCGCACCGAACCACGACCTGAATCAAGTCACCGATGCCGCAAAGCTTGCCGACATCCACAGCAACATTGCGGAGTTTGGCCAGGGCTATGGCACGGTGCTGGGCGAGCGGGGCGTTACCGTCTCCGGCGGCCAGAAGCAGAGAATTTCCATTGCCCGGGCACTGATGAAGGATGCCCCCATTCTGATTTTGGACGACTCCGTTTCTGCGGTGGATACCAAAACGGAGACCACCATCCTCTCCAACCTGCGTAAGACCCGTGCCGGACGCACCACCATCCTCATTGCCCACCGCATTTCCACCATTGAGAAGATGGACAAGGTCCTCTTTATCGATGATGGATGCCTGGCGGCTATGGGTACCCATGAGGAGCTGTATGCAGGAAATGCCGAATATCGCAAGATGGTAGACCTGCAACGGCTGGAAGAAGCGGAAGGAGGTAACGGCAATGCATGAGTATTTACCTGTTTTGATCGTGGGCGGTATCATTGGCCTGTTTACCACGGTATTTTTGATTGCCTATGCCATCCTGCGTCGGCAAAAGGAAGATATGACCGACCGGGACCGCAAGATGTCCGACAAGGAGATCATTACCCGGCTGATGCGTTATGCCAAGCCCTATTGGAAGAACTTTGTGGCGGTTTTCTTTGTGATGCTGTTCTCCATCATATATGAGGTGGTTTCTCCTCTGCTGATGGGCACGCTGACCAGACTGATCCAAAGTGACGGTTTTGCCCTGTCCCAGCTGTATTCTCTGGTGGCGATCTATGCCAGCATTTTGGTGGTTTCTTTGATCTGCACCTATTTCCAGGCCATGATTTTGCAGAAGACCGGTCAGAAGATCCTGTCCCAAATCCGCCTGGATGTGTTCACCAGAGCAGAGGAACTGAGCCATGAGCAGCTGAACAATATCCCCGTTGGCAAGCTGGTGACCCGCGTCACCAATGACCCCAACGCCATTTCCTTCATGTTCACCAACATTTTGGTCACCCTGGCCAAAAACTCCATGGTGGTGATCGGCATTCTGGCAGCCATGCTGCTGGTCAACTACGCACTGACACTGATGGTGCTGTGCTTTGTGCCCTTTGTGGTGATTTTCACCATGATTTTCCGTCAGTTCTCCCGCCGGGTCCACCGGCAGGTGAGCAACGCCACCACGGATATCAACACCTACCTGTCGGAAAATCTGTCCGGTATGAAAATCACCCAGATTTTCAACCGGGAAGATGAAAAAATGGACGACTTTGCCCTGCGTAGCCGCAAGCTGATGAAGGCGAAGTTCAACCGGATGTATGTCTTTGGCATTTTCCGGCCCATGGTGTATATGCTGTTTGTCTCCAGCCAGCTTTGCCTGTTCTATTTCGGTGCAAAGGGCTATATTCAGGAAACATCCTTTATGGGTCAGATCATCGACAGTGCAACGGTGGTTACCTTCTACGGCTATATTTCCCGGTTCTTTAACCCCATCCAGACATTGGCGGAGCAGTTTGATATGCTGCAACGCAGCTTTGCGTCCGCGGAAAAGATTTTCACCATTTTGGACATGGAGCCCACTGTTGTGGACGAGCCTGACGCCATGGAGCTGGATGAAATCAAGGGCGAGATCGAATTCAAGGATGTGTGGTTCTCCTATGTGCCCGATGAATGGGTGCTCAAAGGGGTCAGCTTCCACATCGATCCCAAGCAGACCGTGGCATTTGTGGGCTCTACCGGCTCCGGTAAGACCACCATTCTCAGTCTGATCTGCCCCAATTACGACATCCAAAAGGGGCAAATTCTCATCGACGGCATCGATATCAAGAAGATTAAAATTTCTTCCCTGCGTCGGCATTTTGGCCAGATGCTGCAGGATGTGTTCCTGTTCTCCGGTGATATCCGCAGCAACATTATCCTGCGTAAAGAGGGGGTATCCGATGAGGAGGTCATGGAAGCCTGTCGTTATGTGAATGCCGATTCCTTCATCAACCGTCTGGAAAAAGGTCTGGACGAGCCGGTGCGGGAGCGGGGCAACAACTTCTCCGCCGGTCAGCGGCAGCTGCTGAGCTTTGCCCGGACCATCCTCCACAAACCCAGCGTGATGATTTTGGACGAGGCCACCGCCAACATCGATACGGAAACGGAACTGCTGATCCAGGATTCTCTGGAAAAGATGAAAAACATCGGCACCATGCTCATCGTTGCCCACCGCCTGTCCACCATCCAGCACGCGGACAACATCATTTTGCTGTCCCACGGCCAGATCGTGGAGCAGGGCAACCACCAGGAACTGCTGCACCTGAAAGGAAAGTACTATCACCTGTATACCTTGCAGTATAACAAGCAGCAGATTCAAAACAGCTAAAAACATCCAATCCGTAAAACCCCTGTTTTCGTTATGATATGCTACCCCCATAAGAGACAGTGAAAAAGAAAAACTGTTTCTTATGGGGGTATTACTATCTGGACCTGTACGACCGTAGAATTGTTGCGTATATTATCCGGGACCGCAATGACACGAGCTTAATGACATTACCCCAAGGCCGGCGGGTTTTATCATACTTGCACAGACATAAAAATGGTGTTATAATGTAAAAAATATGGGCTTTTGCCCAAGGAAGAGAGGATTTCCTATGAAATGTATCAAATGCGGTGCTGAGATTTCTGAAAATGCCAACTTCTGTCCTGTCTGTGGACAAAATAACAGCAGAACTCCCAACTTCTGTGCCCATTGCGGCAGCAAAGTGGAATGGAATATGCAGTTCTGCGAAACTTGCGGAAAGCCGATTGAAAAGCTTCCCCAAAACGAAGAACCGGAGACGGTTTCCGAGGATGTGAAAGAGGCTGCTGAGAAGTTAGCTGAATATATTCAAGAGGAACCTGTGCAACCCCAAGCTCCTGTTCAAACGCCTGTTCACACCCCTGTTCAGCCCCAACAGGTGGTAAATCCTGTGGTAAATACTGCTACCCATGTGGCATCCGCCGGGGCACAGCTGGGTGCGGAAGTGATCCGGACCACCGGCAAGGTTGCCGCAGAGGGCGTAAAGAAGACAGTCAGCACCGGTAAAAAGCTTGCCATCCTCGCGGCGGTGGTGGTGTTTATCATCGGCGCGTTGACCGCCTGCCTGAATTTCTTTGTTTCCGCTCCGGAAGATGCGGTGAACGATTTCTTCGCATCCATGGAAGAACTGGATTACGAAAAAATGCTGGGCTGTCTGGACAAAAAGACCGAGTCCACCATCCGGGCCGCCATGGGCATCACCGGTGATTTGCTGGGTTCGTTCACAGGTATCAGCATTGATCTGGAAGATGTTATGGCCTTTGGTCCTTCCATGGCCCCTATTATGGACACGCCGGATATGGGTATTGCGTCGGTAGAGACGGTTTTCTATTCCGATTGCTCTCAAAAGAAGATGATTGACTATTGCATCCGGGCCAATGAGGGCCAGTCCATTCCGGATGGCTACGATTCCGACAATGCCGTCATCAGCTTCCTGGACGAGTACAATCTGACCCTGCCGGGTCTTGAAAATCTCATTGCCCAGTCGGCACTGGTGAAGCTGACTCTGGAAACCGGCGAAGTGATGTACCTGCCCCTGATCAACGAGGGTTGGGGCGACTGGCGGATTCCCCTGATGGATCTGAGCATGGCATTGGAAGGTGCACAGTAATCTATGAATACCTTGCTCCATATCTGTTGTGCACCCTGTGCCAATCAATGTATTGAGGTACTGCGTGCAGATCATTTTGATGTCACTGGATATTGGTATAATCCCAATATCCACCCCTTTACGGAATACCGCTCCCGGCGTAACTGTCTGCGTGACTATGCCGCCACCATCGACCTGCCCCTGATCGAGCAGGACGAGTATGCCCTGCGGCCCTTTATGCGGGAGGTGGCAGAGGATATCGGCAATCGCTGTGTCAAATGCTACGAAATGCGACTGTTTGAGGCCGCCCGCACCGCCAAGGAAAAAGGCTTTGACAGCTTTACGTCCAGCCTGTTCATCAGTCCATATCAGAATCACGAGCTGATGAAGGAAGTGGCAGAGCGTGCCGCCTGTGAATACGGCGTGGAATTTCTGTACCGGGATTTCCGTCCCTATTTCAAGGCCGGACAGGAAAAGGCCCGGGAACTGGGCTTTTATATGCAAAAATACTGCGGCTGTGTCTTTTCTGAGCAGGAAAGATACTTGAAACCCAGTAAGATTATACCGTAAAACCTTCCCCCTGGGGGGAAGGTTAAGATCGGAGGAGCTATGTCCAATTTTGAATTTGCGGCCCCCACGTTGTTTGGCTTGGAGGGCATCACAGGCGACGAGCTGCGTCGGCTGAATATAGAAAACGTCCGGGTGGAAAATGGCCGGGTGCTGTTTTCCGGGGACGAAAATACCCTGGCCCGGGCGAACCTGAACCTGCGTACTGCTGAACGGGTGCTTCTGGTGCTGGCAGAATTCAAGGCCACCACCTTCGAGGAGCTGTTCCAGGGGGTTTATCACGCCAATCTGGAAGATTATATCCCCAAAAACGGGGCGTTTCCGGTGAAAGGCCACTGCCTGAACAGCCAACTGATGTCCGTGCCGGACTGTCAGGCCATCGTGAAAAAGGCCGCGTCCAAGCGGCTGGGGGAAAAATACGGCGTAAGCTGGCTTCCCGAGGATGGGCAGAAATATCAACTGCAATTTTCCCTTATGAACGACCGGGCGGTGCTGTACCTGGACACCTCCGGAGCAGGACTGCACAAGCGTGGCTACCGTGCCGTGGGCAACGACGCCCCTCTCCGGGAGACCCTGGCTGCCGCCATGGTGGTGCTCACCCGGTATCGCGGACGGGAATTTCTGTGGGATCCCTTCTGCGGAAGCGGCACCATTCCCATTGAAGCGGCACTCATCGCCAAAAATCGGGCACCCGGCCTGAACCGGGGCTTTGCCGCGGAAAAATTCGCCTGGATAGACGAAAAAATCTGGCAGGCCGCCCGAAGCGAAGCCTTTGACAAGGAATTCAAGGGAGATTATCGCATTCTGGGCTCGGACAATGACCCCAAATGCGTTTCCCTGGCCATGGCCAACGCCCGGAAAGCCGGCATGGAAAGAATCATCGAATTCCGGGACGGAGATGCCACCAAAATGAGCCTGCCGGCGGAAAGCGGCATTCTCATCTGCAACCCCCCTTACGGCCAGCGGATGATGGAGCAAAAAAGTGCCCAGCGGCTGTATGGAGAGCTGGGTCGGCATTTCAAGTTTGCCGACGGTTGGAAAAAGTATATCATCACGTCCGAGCCGGAGTTTGAGCACTATTTCGGCCGCCGTGCGGACAAAAAACGCAAGCTCTACAACGGCATGATCAAGTGCGATTATTATATGTACACCGATAACAGTCGGAGAAAAGAGAAAAAACTATGACCCACCTGTTTATCATCAACCCGGCGGCGGGAAGCCGTGACAGAACAAAACAATACTCGCAGTCCATTCACGAAATCTGCGGCAAGCGAGGCCTCAACTACCGCATCGAAGTATCCTGTGCCCCCGGCGAGTGCACCCGCATCGCCCGGGAAGCGGCGGAAAGCGGCGAAAAATACCGCATTTACGCCTGCGGCGGCGACGGAACGCTGAACGAAGTGGTCGCCGGTGCGGCGGGATTCGACAACGTGGCTGTCACCGTATTTTCCGGCGGAAGCGGCAATGATTTTGTGAAACTGTTCTCCGAGCCGGAAGCCTTTTTCCGGCTGGAGCGGCTTTTGGACGCAGAGGAAGCCACCTTCGACCTGATCAAATGCAACGATGATTTTTCCATAAACATTTGCTCCGTGGGTCTGGATGCCCGGATCGGCACGGATGTTGCCAACTATAAGCGTATCCCTTTGCTCAGCGGCTTCCGGGCCTATGCGGTGTCCACGGTGGTCAATGTCATGCGGGGCATCGCCGAACACTATACTGTGGAAGTCGGTGGAGAGATTATCGACAAGGATCTGACGCTGATCTGTGTCTGTAACGGCCAGTACTACGGCGGTGGATTCCACCCGGTTCCGGAAGCAGATCCCACAGATGGGCTGCTGGACGTGCTGCTCATCAACAAGGTTTCCCGGCTGAAAGTGGCACAGGTCATCGGAAAATACAAGGACGGACGGTATAAGGAGCTGCCCAAATTGGTGCGGTATTTTAAGACGGACCGGGTGGTCATTCGCTGTGACCGTCCCAGCGCCATCAATCTGGATGGGGAACTGCGCGTCAGCGATGTTGTGGATATCCGGGTGGCCGAAGAAAAAATTCGCTTTTTCTACCCCAAGGGACTTACATATTAAGCCTTCCCCCAGGGAAAGGCTTTGGAGGTAACTATGGCCCGGTGTATCATTTTTGGAGCGGCAGAATTTGACTCCCTGCTCCTGCCAATTGAAAAAGATGACCTGATCATCGCCGCTGACGGCGGATTGCGTCATTTCGAGGGTGCGGCCCGTCAGCCGGATGTGGTCTTGGGGGATTTTGACTCCCTGGGTTATGTTCCCCAGGGAGCACAGGTGTTTCCCGTGGAAAAGGACGATACCGATGTCATGCTGGCTGTGCGTCACGGCCTCGGCCGGGGATTTCGGGAATTTCTCATCTACGGCGGCATGGATGGCCCCCGGGTGGATCACACCGTGGCCAATTTTCAGACCCTGGCCTTTCTCCGCACCCGGGATGCCCGGGGGTTTTTGGTGGGCAAGACCCATGTGGCCACCGTCATTTCCAACGAAACCATAGTTTTCTCAGCGGATTGTGCAGGGATTCTTTCCGCATTTTGCCTGGGACGGGATGCCACCGGCGTGACCATCCGGGGGATGCAGTATCCTCTGGAAAAGGGTACGCTGACTGCGGATCTTCCCTTGGGCGTGAGCAATCATTTTGTGGGACGCAAGGCCGAAATTACTGTGGAAAACGGCAGTTTGCTTCTGATCTGGGAAGTAAAAAACGGCCTGCCGGAGATTTGTTGAAATTTGGCGGACGTGCAATGCACGCTCCTACTTTGTGCAATCTATCAAATGTGTCATTCCGAGGCCCAACGGGCCGTGGGAATCTCCCGGTACGATGTTTGTTACTGCACAGCGTACCGGTGGATTGAAGCAGGAGATTGCCACGTCGCGTCTTACGACACTCCTCGCAATGACATACGAAGAACGACACGGCACCCATTTTTATACAAGGAGAGCGTATGAAAAGAAAGAGGAAAGTGTTCCGCCAGGAGGTGGCGGTGCTGGAAGCCCTGCCGGAAACGGGACTTACACAGGCACAGGCGGCCCAGCGGGCGGAAAGAGGTTGGGCCAACGGCCTTGCCAAAAGTGCCGGCAAGACCGAGTGGGACATCATTGCGGAAAATCTGTTTACCTTTTTTAACTTGGTATTTGTGATACTGGCCGTGGCGTTGGCCCTGGCCGGTTCTTCTGTGAAGAATATGACATTCCTGGTGGTTGTAGTGTGCAATTTGTGCATCGGATGCTACCAGGAAATCCGTGCTAAGCGGGCGGTGGACCGCCTGACCCTGGTGGCGGCACAAAAGATCCGCACCATCCGGGACGGAAAAACGGAAGTGATCCCCTCGGACGCATTGGTGCGGGATGACATTGTGGAATTTGTAGTGGGCGATCAGATCTGTGCGGACGGCACAGTGCTCACCGGCAAACTGCAAGTCAACGAAGCCCTGATCACCGGCGAAGAGGACGCGGTGGTCAAAATGCCGGGAGACGCCTTGCTCTCCGGCAGCTTTGTGATTTCCGGCAAGGCCAGGGTGCGGCTCACCGGAGTGGGCGAGGATGCTTTCGCTGCCAAGCTTGCCCAGGCCGCAAAGGAAGATCCCCACGCGGCCAAGTCCGAAATGATGCGAGCCCTGGACAAACTGATCCGCTGGGTGGGCATCGCCCTGATTCCCGTGGGGCTTTTGCTGTTTTATCAGGAATTTTGGGTGTTGCAGCAGAGCGTAAGGGACAGTGCTGAGGCTACCGTGGCCGCCCTTGTGGGCATGATCCCCGAGGGACTGTACTTACTGACCAGCGTCGCCATGGCCGCATCCAGTCTGAAACTGACGAAAAGCAAGGTCTTGGTGAAAGACCTGAACTGTATTGAGGCCTTGGCCCGGGTGGATGTCCTGTGTGTGGACAAAACCGGCACCATCACCGAGCCGGGGATGGAAGTGGAACAGGTGGTTCCTCTGACCGAGGATTCCCACGACCGGATGGAAGACATCCTCACCGCTATTTACACCGGCACAGAACCGGAAAACGACACTGCCAGAGCCATGGCGGAGATGTTTGCCGGGGAGTCTAATTGGGTCTGCGAAAAGCGGATTCCCTTTACATCCGATAAGAAGTGGAGTGCCGCAGTATTTCGCGGACAGGGTGCTTTCGTAGTGGGTGCACCGGAGTTCGTCATGGGCGAACGGTATGCCCAGTTGCAGGAAACGGTGGAGCAGTGGTCCAAAAGGGGCAGTCGTGTCCTGTTGATCGCCGCCCACGCCGGAGAGCTCAGCGACTTTTTGGAGCCGGGGAAACTGCGGCCCCTGGCCTTGGTGATCTTGTCCAACCGCATTCGTGCCTCTGCACCTCAGACGTTTGCTTACTTTAAGGAACAGGGGGTTTCCATCAAGGTCATTTCCGGTGATAATCCCCTGACTGTATCCCAGGTGGCCCTGCGTTCCGGTATCGAGGGTGCGGAAAATTATGTGGACGCGTCCACGTTGGAAACCCCGGAGGAAATTGCCCAGGCGGCAGTGAATTGCACTGTCTTCGGCCGGGTGACACCGGACAAGAAAAAGGCCCTTTTACGGGCATTGAAAGCCGCCGGACATACCGTTGCCATGACCGGCGACGGGGTAAACGACGTTCTGGCTCTGAAAGAGGCGGATTGCTCCATTGCCATGGCCTCAGGTGCCCAGGCCGCCAGCCAGGTGGCCCAGTTGGTGCTGCTGGAGTCAGATTTTGCCGCCATGCCCGCCATCGTGGGGGAGGGCCGCCGGGTCATCAACAACATCCAGCGGGCGGCATCCCTGTTTTTGGTGAAAAACATTTTGTCTTTGGGACTTGCCCTGGCCTGTTTGGTAGCCGGCTTTGCCTATCCTTTTGTACCCTTCCATCTGACGCTGATCTCCGCACTGACCATCGGCACGCCATCCTTCTTTTTGGCTATGGAGCCCAATTACGAACGGGTCTCCGGGCGGTTTTTGCCCACGGTTTTGGGGCGTGCGTTGCCGGGCGGCCTGGCCAACCTCATTGCGGTGTTCACCGCCCAGCTGATCATGATGAATCTGTCTTTTGCACCTGAGCTGATTTCCACCGCCTGTGCCGCGGTTTTGGCCACGGTGGGCATGTTGGTTTTGCGGCAGACCTGTAAACCCTTCGACCTGTTCCGACACATTTTGTGGTGGGTCATGGCCGGTGCTCTGGTGTTCTGCTTCACGTTGCTCAGCGGCTTTTTTGACCTGACCCACGGCAGTTTTACCGAAACTTTGGCCCTGCTGGGGATGATGGCTATGTCCGCAGTGATGTATTTCGCTATCTTCAAGGGAATGGGATGGCTGACCAAGCACCTGCCCCGGAAGAAGCAGTGACGGCAACATTCCTCTTGCCTTTTAGGACAAATATCGATATAATATTCTAAAAAGAACCAAAGGAGGGGTATTGTGGGACAAAAACAGAACCCAAACCGGGGCATTTTGCTGGGAATGGCCGTGGGCGATGCCATGGGCCATACCGTAGACCGCCGGAGCCTGGAAGAAATATGCAATGACTACGGCCCCAACGGCCTGCTGGGTTACGACCTGGTAAACGGCTACGCCGACATAACCTCCTATACACAACTGGCGGCATTTACCGCCAACGGTCTGATCTTAGGCTTGACCCGTGGGCAGACCCAGGGCCGGATGATGGCACTGATGCGTTACATCACCATGGCGATCCGGGAATGGTCCCGGAGTCAGACGTTCAGCCTGCCGGAGAAGAATTATTGCTGGTTGTCCCGGATTCCCGAGATGAAACGGAAATTCTGCATGGACAACCGGATGCTGGATGCCCTGAGCAAAGAGAGTTTGGGTTCGGTGGAAGAACCCCTCTACCGCTCCAATCAGGCGGGGTCTCTGACCACCGTTATTCCCGTTGCCCTGTTGCGCAAGGAACTGGAACTGACTCAGGAGGAATTGGACCGCCTGGGTGCGGAAATCGTGGCGTTGACCCACGGTGAGCCGGAAGCCTGGCTTTCCGGCGGGGCACTGACCCATTTCCTGTGCCTGCTTTTGGAAGACCCTGATATCCCCGTTGCGGAGCTGGTCCAGCAGACCGTCAACGCCGTTGGCCTGCAATTCGGCCAGGGCGGAAAGCTGTGGGAGCTGCTGCAGCTGGCATTGACGTTGGCGGTTTCTCCCAATGTCAGCTCCATGGAAGCTATGCAGACCCTGGGCTGCCGTACGGCGGCAGAGGTGCTGGCAGGTGCGGTGTATACCGTGGCCACCTGTGGCCGGGATTTTGACACCGCTATGATCACCGCGGTGAATCACTCCGGACGGAGCAGTGCAGTGGGTGCTGTTGCCGGTGCCATGCTGGGTGCCATTTTGGGCGACGAAGCCTTGCCGGAATTCTATCTGGAAAGTCTGGAAGCCGCCCCCTATCTGACGGAATTGGCGGACGATATGGCGGCCGGATTCTCGGAAATGGTTGGCAAGAGCCTGTTTGACATGGACTGGGATCGGAAATATCTTTCTGCTGGGAAATAAGATAGCAAAAAAACGCGCCACTACTGTGGCGCGTTTAAGCGTATTAAGGGGCAGTTTTTGTACTGCACCAAAGCCTCCCTCTGATGAGGGAGGTGGCAAAAATCTTTGATTTTTGCCGGAGGGAGAGAAATAAAAAGAAAACTTCTCTCCCTCAGTCTTTTTGCTACGCAAAAATCCAGCCCCCTCGTCAGAGGGGGCCGTATCAGTGGTTATGCCTTACTTACAGGGCAGCTTTACGACAATTTTCTTGTACTGCTTTTCTGCGTCACGGTGCACACCGGGTGCGTGGGCATCCTCAGGATACACCACATAGCAGTAGCCGGGGCGAATGTCGATGAGGTCGCAGGAACCGGCAAAGTGCCAGACGTCCTTCACATCGTTGTAGGGCTTGGCGGGCTCCAGCGTTTCCAACGGGGCCCAGCCCATGGTCTCGCCGCACTCCAAAATGTACTGGATGTCCAGGAAGTTCTTGTGGGCTTCCAGAATTGCACCTTCTGCGGGCTTGGTGGTGATGCTTTGCACCAGCACACGGCCGCCGCACTCCGGCAGAGGATAGGTGGCAGGTTCAAAATTTTCGAGACCAGCAACCAGATCCATGGCTTCCTTCAAACCGGGAATTACGGATTCATAACGGGCAAGGTCTTTCCAGGGACAAATAATCATGGTTTTTCCTCCTTAATTAAACGGCATTTGTGCCGTCCAGATGCTGTTTGATGCGGCCCAGGATCATATCCAGTGCCACCAGGTTTTTGCCGCCCTCGGGGATGACGAGATTGGCATATTTTTTGCTGGGCTCTACGTATTTTTCGTGCATGGGCTTGACAGTTGCCTGATACTGTGCCAGCACCGATTCCAACGTGCGTCCACGCTTGGTCACGTCCCGCTTGATCCGGCGGCACAGCCGCACATCTGCGTCCGTGTCCACAAACAGACGGATGTCCATCAGATTCCGCAGGGGTTCATTTTCGAAAATCAGGATGCCCTCCACAATGATTACAGGCTTGGGCTCCAAGCGGATGGTCTCATCGCTGCGGTTGTGCCGGGTAAAATCGTACACCGGGCAGTCGATGGCCTGTCCGCTACGCAGCTGCATCAGATGCTCCACCATCAGGCTGGTTTCGATGGCGTTCGGCTCGTCGTAGTTCAGTCCGCTGCGTTCCTCGAAGGTCAGATCGTCATGCCGCTTGTAGTAATTGTCGTGGCTGAGAACGGTGACCATGCCCTCGAACCGGGTCATGATGTTGTTCATCAATGTGGTTTTGCCGCTGCCGGTACCCCCGGCAATGCCGATGACGAGAATATTCTCCGCCATATTCCGCCTCCTTATAAGTACAAAGGTTGCCCCGGCTCAAAGCCCTGGGGTTTGTATGTAACCGAGCCGATGGGTTTGCCGTCGATGCCATATTTGGGACTGTATCCGAAAAGGTTTACATAACATTGCAAATCGTCCTTTTCTTCTTCCATTTTCTCCATGACAGCCAGCGTTGCCAGCACATCATCCACCGCCCGGTGGGAATTGACCACCTTGCCGGAAAGTCCGTAGGCTTCAATGGCGTTGCACAGCTTGTGAGGATACGCCCGGCGGTCCTTGTAAACCGTCAACAGATCCAGCTTGTCCTTGCCTTTCAGGATCATGGGATCGCCGTCGCGAAGAAGCATATAATAAAGAAAACTCAGATCAAAATGTGCATTGTACGCAAGAAGCAGGGTGTTCCCCGCCAGCATTTCCCCAATGTCCCGACAGACCCGGGTCTTGGAGAGACCCCGCTCCATAATGTCCTGCGTGGTGATGCCCGTCAAATTCTGGATCACCGGCGGCACGGAATTTCCCGGCGTCAGGGATACCAGTTCGTCATATTCCCGGATCACCACCGGCTCGCCGTTTTGTTTTTCCACCACAACAGCGGCAAATTCGATGATCTCATCCCGGGCAAAATGCAGGCCGGTAGTTTCTGTATCAAACAACACCAGCCGGTCATATTTTTCAAAAAGTTCGGAAAACTTACCCATAGTATTCTCCTTTGGCAAGCAAGGATGCCCGACGGAATTTGCTCCTGGTTTCTGCCTGTAAGTCCAGTTTCTCTGCCAGATTTTTTGTCCACAGGATGGCCGCGTTTTCGCTACCGGCCTTTACTTCCACTTCCAGTTCGCAGAGGGGGATTTCCCTGCCGCCGCCCATCAAAATACCCTCGTCCAGGGCAATTTCCACGGTGCAACCGGGGATTTCCACAACTTTCGCCCGGCGGATAAACTTCGCACCGCACACCGGGTGCAAAGCGTCAAACGCAATCGGCATCCGGCCGGATTTCTCGAACAGTTCCGCCACGGTTTCGGCACACCATTGGGCCGCGGTATCCCATTCTCCACGGCCAAAACCGGCGATGGGGGTCTTCATGGTGCAGACGGAAACGCCGTTTTCCATGCGGCAACGCAGGGTGCAGTGCTGTGCCGAAAGCACACCGTCTTCGGTGTCAAAATAGGTGGTTTCCATGGAGAGGGTCTCCCATTTTTCCCACATGTGGGAAATGGCAGCCAGTTTTTCCGGCGTGGCCGCGTATTTCAGTTCGAATTCCCGTCCCATAGGCCGCCTCATTTCCACGTTTTCTGCATTATATCAATTTTTCCGGGAAAAGTAAAGCAGGACGCAGATAAAACTATGTTGTTTTGATTATGTCATCGCGAGGCCTGCAAGGCTGTGGCGATCCCCCGGTACAATGTTTGTGACATTGTCGCAGTTCGATAGATGCGAGCAGGAGATTGCCACGTCGCCATTTTCAATGGCTCCTCGCAATGACATGCAGTAGGAAGGAGGTAAGAAAATGCGGCGGATATTGTCCATAATTTTATGTTTCAGTTTATTGGTCATTCCCTCTGCCCGGGCAGAAAAAACAAAATACGTGGCCCTGACCTTCGATGATGGCCCATCCGGTCGGTTTACCCGCCGGCTTTTGCAGGGACTGGAGCAGCGTCAGGTACAGGCCACTTTTTTGCTGTGCGGTTACCGCCTGAAGATCTATCCGGAGCTGGCTCAGCAGATATTTGATGCCGGGCATGAGATCGGTCTGCACGGATACAGCCATAACAACATGGCCGCCATGACCGACTGGGAAATAAGCAAAGAGATCGCAAATACGGAAAAATTGCTCCCGGCCGGATGCACCCCCGTTTTTCTCCGTCCACCGGGTGGAAACGCAACGGCGGTGGTCTCCCGGGTGGCAAAACGAAAAGGTCTTGCCTTGCTTTTGTGGTCCGTAGACCCCCGGGACTGGGCGGTGCACGATGCGGCGGCGGTGGAAGCGGCAGTGATCAGCCAGGTGCAGGATGGGGACGTGATTTTGCTTCACGATCTTTCTGATTCCTCCGTGGATGCGGCCCTTTCCATCATCGATCGGCTTCATGAGGAGGGCTTTACCTTTGTCACCGCGTCCCGTCTGGCCCAGCTACGCAGTACAGCGATCAAACCGGGCCAAACCTATCTGTCTTTTCCTTGACACAGTTTCCCCTGTTTGCTATACTAAGCAAAAAAGGGAGGATTTGCCATGAAACGTACGGATTATATCAGTTGGGACGAATATTTTATGGGCATCGCCATGCTGGCGGCCAAACGGAGCAAAGATCCCAATACCCAGGTGGGTGCCTGCATCGTTTCCGAGGATAATATCATCATCTCCCCCGGTTACAACGGCATGCCCAAGGGCTGCCCCGATGACGAGTTCCCCTGGGGACGGGATGGGGACGATGCCAAGTATCCTTATGTGGTCCACGCGGAATTGAATGCCATCCTCAACGCCAACGGACGTGACCTGCGGGGAAGCCGGGTGTACGTGGCACTGTTTCCCTGTAACGAGTGTGCCAAGGCCATCATTCAGAGCGGTGTGAAGGAAGTGGTGTACCTGTCCGATAAATATAAGGACAGTATGGCCAATCTGGCGTCCAAGCGGATGCTCTCCGCTGCCGGCGTGAAATTTACCAAACTGGACAGCAAACTGAAAGATCTGACCATCAGTTTCATCCCGGAAGAGGAAAAATAAAAAAATCCCCGCTGCCAAAGCAGCGGGGATATCTTTTTAACTCTTTCTTTGGAATTTTTCCCTGCATTTGGGACAGGTGATCATAATTTTGCCCTTGCCACGGGGTACACGCACCGGCTGACGGCACTTGGGGCAGTCAAAATACCGATGCTGCCGATCCTTGATCCGATCCAGACACATCAAAAACCGACGGTTTTCCTGATACCGCTTGTAGGTGTTCCGGGAAAAGGTGCGGAAAAGGGCCCAGATCATCAGAATATAGGAGCAGACCGTCAAAATCCAATTCACCAGGGGAAACCGGATGAACACAGAAATCAGGCACAGAACCACGCCCGCACCCAGAATCCACATATTCAGTTTGTCCGTACCGTAGCGGCCCGTCATAAAGCGCACCAGCGCCTGCTTGATTCGGTTCATAGAAAATCACCCTTTTTCTTAGTAGCACTACAAAGCCTTCTCCTTGGGGAGAAGCCTTTTTAATTATAGGCCAAAATTTCCTTACATGCAACCAAACCCAGGTAAAATTTACGGATTGTTTAATTTTAATATCGCAGACAGCGGCGAATCCTCTCCTCCGCCCGGTGGAGCGTGCGGCAGACGGTGCTCTTGTTCACGCACCGCTCCTCGGCGATCTGACAAATATTCAGCCCCTGAAAATAATACGCTACCACCGTTTCCCGCTGCAACGGCGTCAGCTCCTGCTCAATGACATTTTTTACCCGTTTGAGCTGCACCTCCCGGGGCAGCCGCGGGCCCTGGTAGTCGTTAAAGAGTATATTTCGCACTGCGGTAGTACCCCCTTTCGTAATAATGTGCGGTCAGCTCCGCCAGTTCGTTCATTTGGGTGAGCATGGGGGTCAGTTCCGCAATACGCCGTTTCAAATGCCAGATTTCCTCCGGGTCTTCCGCCACAGCCAGCTCTTGTCGCAGTTGATGCAGACGTGCACGCAACAGTGCCGCGGATTTTTCGTACTCCCGGCTCATTTCCTGCAAGGTCAGCATCTTTTCTCACACCGTAGGCAAATCAGGCTGGGTGCGTACAGCTCGCCGCCGCAATCCGGGCAAAAGGCGGCGGGTTTCCGGGCTTGTGTATCTATGTATAAAACAGGTTCTATTTTGGTTAACATAACATTTCCTCCTCTTTGGTATACTGGGATCACGTCCATATTTTATTACACAGAGCGTGTGATGTCCGTCGAAACGTGTATGTGGCACCATCCCCCATATTTTTCCTTTCTCCAATGGTATACTGGGGACAAATACAAAAGAGGAGAAATGCTTATGTTGGGTGCACGGATCGCGGCTTTACGCCGGGCGGCGGGATGGAGTCAGGGAGAGCTGGCACAGCTTTTGCAGGTCAGCCCCAGTGCAGTGGGCATGTACGAGCAGGGCCGCCGGGAGCCCTCCGGGGAAATTTTGGTTGCCCTGAGCCGCCTGTTTCATGTAACGGTGGATTATCTGCTCACAGGGTCGCCCGTGCCGGAGGAACAGCAGACGGCTGAATTGGCGATGGACAGTCTGCTGACGGATGCGGACAAGCGGCTGGACAGCCGATCCAAACGCCCCCTCTCCCGGGAGGAACTGGCGGTGATCTTTGCTGCCCTTTTGATGGGGAACTAATACCTTCCCCCGAGGGAGGGTATAGGCACTTGACGAAGTTTTCTATCTGCGTTATGATAGAAAAAACGTCAAGGGGGTGCGAGCGTGGAAGATATAGAACTGATGAAAGCCGCATTGGAGCTGGCAAAAGAAGCGGCAAAGGCCGGAGAAGTCCCGGTGGGCTGTGTCATCGCCCGGGATGGCGAGATCGTCGGCCGGGGACGCAACCGCCGGGAAACGGGCAAAAACGCTTTGGCTCATGCGGAGATTGAAGCCATCAACGATGCCTGCAAAAATTTGGGCGGCTGGCGGCTGTGGGACTGCACCCTGTATGTGACGCTGGAGCCCTGTCCCATGTGTGCCGGTGCCATCGTCAATGCCCGGATCCCACGGGTGGTTTACGGTGCGTCGGATAAAAAATGCGGTGCTTGCGGCTCTGTGTGCGATATTTTTTCCATGGATTTTAACCATCACCCGTCGGCAGAAAAGGGGCTTCTGGAAGAAGAATCCTCTGCTCTGCTCGCTGAATTTTTCCAAAATTTGCGGCTGGAATTGCGGGACCGCCCCAAATGGCGTCCCCAAGGACGATAAACAAATGGACTGTTGCAATATGCAACAGGCCATGTTTTTTATATCAATGACACGGATTATTTGGAGGTTTCTATGTTCCAACGAAAGGAAGTTCTATCCATCGGCGTTTGTGCGATAGTGCTGGCATTGCTGCTGCGTCTCCTGTCCACCGTGGGCGTTCAGCCCCTGCAAAACAGCGATATGCTATCCTTTCTTGTGTATCTGCAAACCGGGCGGGTGGTGCGATATCCCGACGTATCCGCACCGGAAACGCCCCGGCCCACCGTCCCCACGCCCACATTGCCGGATGTACAGCGTCCCTCCGGACTGATTCTCACTGCCCAGGATGCAGATGCGGTAAAGCTGTATGATCTTGTGAACTATCAGCCGGATATTGAGCAGCTGCTCCTCTCCCCACTGGATTGGGATCTGACCGGAAGCGAGCCCACGGTGCTGATTCTACACACCCACGCCACGGAAAGCTACACCAAAGAGCCGGGGCAGATCTACGAGGAAGACAGCGACTATCGCACCTTCAACGCATCGTATAATATGCTCTCCATCGGTGAAGAGCTGACCCGGGTGCTCACCGCCGGGGGGATTTCCGTGCTCCATGACCGCACGCTCCACGACTATCCCTCATTCAGCGGCTCTTATAACCATGCCCGGCAGACCATCCGGGCTTATCTGGAAGCATTCCCCACCATCACCATGGTCATCGATCTGCACCGGGATGCCCTGGATTTCGAAGAAGATCCCCAGCTGACCACCATGGCCACCGTGGGCAAACAGTCCAGTGCCCAGCTCATGCTGGTGGCGGGTACGGATTACAACGTTTCCTATACCGGTTGGCAGGAAAATCTGGCCCTTGGTGTGAAACTGACGGCGGTGCTGGAAAAAATGTATCCCGGTATCACCCGCCCCATCCAGCTCCGGCCCCAGCGGTTTAATCTGGATATGACCCCGGGGAGCATTTTGGTGGAGGTGGGAGCGAACGGAGATACCCACACCCAGGCCATGGTGGCCATCCGTGCCCTGGGAGCGGCGATTTTGGCCATGTCGAAAGGGGTCAATTTACAAGACGCTCCACCATCTTAGGCCATGGGATTCATCAATGGCCTCTGCCAAATTTACAAGAGCACGGCAAGCGGATGCAAATTCCACTTCCAAACGCCGGGCCTGAAACAGCTCCAGCTGGGAAAATAGATTTTGCATCTGTTCCACCGGCTCGTGGTCCGTGGAGGAAGCCCAAAACCGTCGGTAAGTCTGCCATTTTTCCCGACTCTTCGCCAACTGCTTTTCCGCGGCTGTCCAGTTGCCTGCCATGGCCGAATGGCCCGCTTGCTCCAAATCGTGGGTAAATTCTTTGTTAAAATCCCGGCTGACAAACAGCATTCCCACACTTGCGGCCAGCAAAACCGCCAAAAGTCCCACGCCAATCCAAAGCCTGTTCATTTGCCGTCCTCCTTGGGAATCCATACAATATGACCTTTTTCGTCCACCGTTAAGAGCCAGGTCTGTCTCAAACTGGTGCGGTGTTCGTCCAGGATTTTTTGTACCCATTTTTTGTCTTTTTTCGCAACGGACAGGTTTTCCTCATATAGATAGCCGTCCTCGATAATGGAAATGGGAAGGTGCTGGGCCTTAACCTGCACGCCGGCTTCCTTTGCTGAGGCCGGCACTTCCTTGGGCCAGGGGAAGACGGAAAGATTCCCGTTGGTCTCCAAAATGGCGTACTGGACGCTACGCAGATCCAGCACATCCTTCTCCCGCAGATGGCCGGTCAGCTCGTCCAATGTGATCCGGGTCGAACGCAGAGCGGACTGGATGATCCGCCCGTTTTCAATGAGGATCACCGGCTTGCCGCACAGGAGCCGGCGTACCCACACACTGCCCATGGATGCGGCGGAAAGCACGAGCTCCACGCCCAAAACCGTCAGAATCGGCACAAGGCCGGAAAGCAGGGGGATCCCCCCGTCCTGCATGGGGATGGACGCCAGATTGGCCACCAGCATGGTCACCACGAATTCCGAGGGCTCCATCTGCCCGATTTGCCGCTTGCCCATGAGTCGGATCACGGCAATGAGCACCAGATATAAAATAATCGTCCGAATGTAAGATAAGAGCATGTGGGAAAGTTCCTCCTATATTCCGTGTCATCGCGAGGCCGACAGGCCGTGGCGATCTCCCGGTACAATGTAGCAGATTGACAGAGAGTACCAGGAGATTGCCACGTCACCCCTTTGGGGTTCCTCGCAATGACATGCTATTATAGGTTTCCTGAAAACTGGAAAACTATGCTTTGTTTACAAACGGGCTATGATTTTTTGAAAAGTTGTGGTATAATGGATTAAATTGGAGCAAAATCACCAAAATTACAGAAGAGGTAATCGATTATGGGACTGCTTACAAAAATTTTCGGCTCCCGGTCCGCCCGGGAAATTAAAAAGATCCAGCCGCTGGTGAATAAGATCCTGGCCTTGGAAGAGCCTTATTCCAAAATTTCCGAGGAAGAACTCCGGGGAAAGACCGCCCAGTTCAAGGCCCGTCTGGCCGAAGGAGAGACTCTGGATGATATTTTGCCCGAGGCATTTGCCGCTATTCGGGAGGCCGCGTGGCGTGTGCTGGGCATGAAGCCCTATCCCGTGCAGCTCATCGGCGGTATCGTACTGCATCAGGGCCGCATTGCGGAAATGAAGACCGGTGAAGGTAAGACCCTGGTTGCCATTTTGCCCTGCTATCTGAACGCCTTGAACGGCCGGGGCGTCCATGTGGTCACCGTTAACGATTATCTTGCCAAATACCAGTCCGAGTGGATGGGCAAGGTCTACAAATACATGGGCCTGACCGTTGGCCTGGTCATTCCCGGCATGGACCCCGCACAGCGCCGGGTCAGCTACGCCGCGGATATCACCTATTGCACCAACAACGAATTGGGCTTCGACTATCTTCGTGACAATATGGCCATCTACAAGCAGGAGCTGGTGCAAAGAGGCCACGCCTTTGCCATCGTGGACGAGGTGGACTCCATCCTCATCGACGAAGCCCGTACACCTCTGATTATCTCCGGCAAGGGCGAGGATTCCAGCAAGCTGTACGAAATGGCGGACTCCTTTGTTGCCACGCTCCGCAAGAAAGTCTTCGCAAAGACCGAGGACAAGGAAGTGCAGGACAATTACGACTGCGACTATTTCGTGGACGAAAAGAGCCGCACCGTTTCTCTCACCGCCGAGGGTATTGCCAAGGCTGAAAAATTCTTCCATGTGGAGAATCTGGCGGATGCGGAAAATACCACCCTCTCCCATCACATCAACCAAGCCATGAAGGCCCGAGGTCTGATGAAAAAGGATATCGACTACGTCATCAAGGACGGAGAAATCATCATTGTTGACGAATTCACCGGCCGCCTGATGTACGGACGTCGCTACAACGAGGGCCTGCACCAGGCTATCGAAGCCAAGGAACGGGTGAAAGTCGCGGAAGAAAGCAAGACGCTGGCAACCATCACCTTCCAGAACTTCTTCCGTCTGTACGACAAGCTCTCCGGCATGACCGGTACAGCCCTGACGGAAGAGGCAGAATTAGCCACCATTTATCAGCTGGACGTGGTGGAGATCCCCACCAACCGCCCGGTGATCCGCCAGGACCACACGGATGTGGTGTACAAAACCGAAGTGGGCAAATACCGGGCCATTGTGGAGCAGGTCAAGGCCTGTCATGCCAAGGGCCAGCCGGTGCTGGTGGGTACGGTGTCCATTGAAAGAAGTGAACTGCTCAGCAAGCTTTTGAAGCGGGAGGGCATCCCTCACCACGTTTTGAACGCCAAGTACCATGAGCAAGAGGCCCAGATCGTTGCCCAGGCCGGTAAATATGGTGCAGTCACCATCGCCACCAACATGGCCGGCCGTGGTACGGATATCATGCTGGGCGGCAACCCGGAATTTTTGGCAAAGAGCGAACTGCGTAAGACCGATCTGCCGGAAGAATTGCTGGCGGAAATGGATTCCCATGCTGAGACCAATGACCCGGAAATTTTGGCTGTCCGGGCCAAATATCGGGAACTGCTGACAAAGTTCAAGGAAGAAATTGCGGACGAAGCCGTCAAGGTGAAAGAGGCCGGCGGCCTGTTCATCATCGGCACAGAGCGTCACGCATCCAGACGTATCGCCAATCAGCTCCGCGGCCGTTCCGGCCGTCAGGGTGACCCGGGCGAGAGCCGGTTCTACCTGAGCTTGCAGGACGATCTGATGCGTCTGTTCTCCTCAGAGCGGGTGATGGCCATGATGGATGCCATGGGCCTGGATGAGGACACTCCCATTGATGCAAAAATTCTTTCCGGTGCGGTGGAAAACGCCCAAAAGAGCGTGGAAGGCCGTCATTTCCGTTCCCGTAAGAACGTTCTGGAATACGATAACGTGATGAACACCCAGCGGCAGATCATCTATGCCCAGCGGCAAAAGGTGCTGGATGGCGAGGACCTGCGGGAGAATATCCTGTCCATGCTCCGCAGCACTGTGGACAGTGGGGTAAGTGATGCCATCGCCGAAAACGGCGGCGTGAACGAGGGTACTGTCAATACCATTGCCAGCACATTGGGCTTCTGCCTGCCTAAGGGTCTGCAAATGCCTGAAAAGGAGAGCGAGCTTGCGGATGCAGTCTACGAAGCGGCAGAAGCGGCCTATGCTCAAAAGGAAGAGCGTTACGGTGCAGAAGTCATGCGGGAGCTGGAGCGTGTGATCATGCTCCGGGTGGTGGACGAGCTGTGGATGGAACACATCGACGCCATGGACGATCTGAAACAGGGCATCGGCCTGCGGGCCTACGGCCAGCATGACCCGGTGGTGGCTTACAAGGAAGAGGGCTTTACCATGTTTGAAGCTATGGTGGATTCCATCCGGGAGGAGACCGTGCGTCGGCTGTTCCTGGTGCAGCTCCGGGCTCAGCAGGAAGTGAAGCGGGAAAAGGTGGCCAAGGAGACCGGCACCGGTGCGGCCAACAACGCCCAGGTGAAAAAGCAGCCCATCCGCAACAAGGATAAGAAGGTCGGCCCCAACGATCCCTGCCCCTGCGGCAGCGGCAAGAAGTACAAAAAATGCTGCATGCAGAAGGATAAGACAGCGGAATAACCCCCCGTCCCCCTCAGCGAGGGGGCAAGAATGACTGCAACAGATCTAATAGGTAATTTCTATGTACTACAACAATACAAATGTCCCCAAGGCCCGAAAACTCCGCCGGGAAATGACACCATGGGAAAGAAAACTATGGTATTGCTACCTCAGCAAGCACGCAGAGGTTAGATTTTACAGGCAAAAGCCCATCGGAAGTTATATTGTGGACTTCTATTGTCCTAAAGCATCATTGGTAATTGAATTGGATGGTGGCGGACATTATGAACCAGAACAAAAAGCGAAAGATGCGGAAAGAACGAATCTTCTGGAACGGGAAGGTCTGGAAATTGTGCGATTTTGTAATCGGGATATTGATAATAATTTCCGTGGAGTGTGTGCAGTTATTGATCAAAAAATCTACGAACGTAGCTTGTCCCCCTCTTTGAGGGGGATGTCAGCCGAACAGGCAGACAGGGGGAGTGACCCGTTTTAATTAGGAAACTCCCCCAGTCAAAAATCGAAGATTTTTGGCAGCCCCCTCAGCGAGGGGGCCAAGAAGCACAATCAGGAGAACCTATGTCACTTACAACGAAGAATATCGGAACATTGGAATATCTTACCGCTGAGGGGATTTCGGTACCCCATTGCTTCACCACCCGGTTGGGCGGCGTAAGCACCGGGTATCTTGCCGGTCTGAACATCGGCATGCACCGGGATGACGAGCCGGAAAATGTGGCGAAAAACCACGCTCTTTTGGCCGATAGCTTGGGTTACCACGTGAAAAATATCGTCATGGCCCACCAGATCCACTCGGATATCGTCCGCGTTGTGACGGAAAAGGACTGCCTGGGTCTTGACCACCATGAATACCCGGAATGTGACGGCCTGGTGACCAACACCCCCGGCCTTGCCCTAGTGGTTTTCACCGCCGACTGCACGCCCATTTTGCTCCATGATCCTGTCACCGGGGCGGTGGGGGCGGTCCACGCCGGCTGGCGGGGCACAGCCATGGACATCGCCGGAAAAGCGGTGCAGACCATGGTATCCGCTTTCGGTTGTGACGTCCAAAATATCCGGGCGGCCATCGGCCCGAACATCGGCTTCTGCTGCTTTGAAGTGGGTGCAGAAGTGCCCGCGGCCGTAGTGGAAATGTTCGGCCCGGCGGTGGAAAAATATATCCGCCCTGTGGGCGAAAAGTATTATGTAAACCTAAAAGAAGTGAACCGCTATGCCCTCACCCGGGCCGGTGTCCCCCACATCGAAGTGAGCGAAGCGTGCACCGCCTGTGAGCATAATCGGTTCTGGTCCCACCGTGTCACCCGGGGTCAACGGGGCTCCCAGGGTGCCATCATCGTGTGCAAGGAGAGAGAAATATGAAGCGTTTGCTTGTAATTTTGGTGCTTACCTGCCTTTTGGCGGGCTGTGCCGAAGAAAACGCATATATTCCCACCGGCGGCGGATTCCAGGATGGATCCAGCCCCAGTTCCCAGCCTGTAACCCAGGTCACAGGGGACGTGCGTCTTGCCTATGACAAGGACGGCAGCCTGTATCCCTATACCGCCAGCGACCGGAATAACCGGGCCTTGCTGTCCCTGATCTACCAGGGTCTGTTTGCGGTAAACGCGGATTATGAGGCCACGCCCATTTTGTGTCGCAACTACAAAGTGTCGGAGGATATGCGTACCTGGACATTTTATCTGGAAGACGCCACCTTTTCCGACGGTCAGGCACTGACGGCAGGGGATGTGGTGGCCAGTCTTCGGACCGCTCGGTCCAAAGGCTTTTATTCCGGGCGTTTCCAGCACATCAAGAGCATGGATGCCGCATCGGACGGCAGCGTAGTCATTACCCTATCCACACCCATGAACAATCTGCCCCTTTTGCTGGACATTCCCATTATCAAAGCGTCTCAACTGGATGCCGCCACACCGCTGGGTACCGGCCCGTACATTCTGGAAAGCACCGGCTCCGGTTTACAGCTGCGTCGGCAGGTGGCATGGTGGTGCAACGCCACGCCCCCGGTGAATGCCCAGATCATTCCCCTGCACCACGGTACCACCCAGAGCGAGCTTTGGGATCTTTACAAATTCTCCGGCCTGAGCATGGTCTGCACCGATAATTATGTGGACTTCCGGGGCGATTACGAGCTGTGGGAAAGCGAAAACGGTATTTTTGTGTACCTGACCTGCAATCTGAAAAGCCCTGTATTTTCCAATAAATCCGTCCGAAGTGCGTTGACCTACGCTATTGACCGGGATACCTTGGTGAAAAAATACTACCGGGGCTTTGCCCACAGTGCATCCTTGCCCGCGTCCCCGTCCTTCCCCCATTACAGCACGGCCTTGGCGGAAAAATACGACTATGAGCCGGAAATTTTCACCCAGGCGGTGGCGGATGCCCAGGCGGCAAGCACGCCCATCGTGCTGCTGGTGAACCGAGATGACCCTCTGCGTCTGCGTACGGCACAAGCCATCGCGGAAATGCTCACCGCCGCCGGACTGACGGTCACCATTCCGGAAGTTACCGGGCAGGATTATCTGAACGCTTTGGAATGGGGCGAATATGATCTGTTTTTGGGACAGACGAAGCTCTCCGCCAATATGGATCTGACCGCCTTTTTCACGGAAAAAGGCAGTTTGAACTACGGCAATCTTACGGACGTGGCCGCCAATGCCATGATGCAGGAAGCCTTGGCTGACGGCGGTAACTACCAAAGTCTGCACAAGCTGGTGATGGATGACGGACGTCTGTGCCCGATTCTGGTTCGCAGCGATGCGGTCTATGGCCGTCGGGGACTCTTCCCCGGCCTGTCCCCCGCCCGGGATAATATTTTCTACTACTCTTTGGGCAAGACCATGGAAGATGCCAAGGTTACGGAATAATACAGATGTTCTTGTCATGTCATTGCGAACCAGTGACCTGTGGTCACTGGTGTGGCAATCCGCATCTTTGCGAGCCACGGGCTCGCGCGGCTCGTAGAGCCGCAGAGAAACGGATTCCCACGCCAGTTTGAGAACAGGCTCGGAATGACATAGCTGTAACACTTTACAACTTCATCAATATTTCCTTAATGTGAAGACGTAAAAAGGCACCCCGGTTGGGGTGCCTTTTATAATGTAGGAGCGATCATTGCTCGCCCGCTGTTTTCTTGTTTGATAGACCAAGCAGATAATCTGAGGTAACACCGTAAAAAGCACAAAGTGCCTTTAAGTGCCGAATCGGAATTTCTGTTTCACCTGTTTCATATCTTCTGTACATAGTACGGCCAATTTGCAAATAATCTGCAAGGTTTTGTTGTGTCAAATCCTTGTCTTCCCGCAGATTTCGTAAAAGTTCGTAAGTTTTCATATTATCACCTGCGAATATAATAACAGGTGACACAAATTTGTGTTGACAATGGCACATATTTGTGTCATAATATTTTTACAACATGTCAAAATGCAGGAGTGATACTATGAACCCATATATTGAAAAACTGAAACAATTTCTGATTTCTCAGCCACCGGTGATCAAAGATGATGATGCAAACACCATTCTGGAACTGCTTTGCTACTATTACTGCTCTGCCAATTCTGTGGACAGCGCCCTCATCCGGTGTCAGTTTCGTGCCGCCGATGACGCCTTGCCGAAACTGTCCATTGAAGAATACGATGCACTGTTTGCGATCACCACAGATCTATGCTTATCCTACGAAAAACAGGCATTTGTGGATGGCGTGCGGGTCGGTATGCAGTTATTCCAAGAGTTAAGCGGCCTACCTGCATAGAGAAAAGGCACCCCGGTTGGGGTGCCTCTTTTCATTTAGCAGCAGGTACGCTCGCAGTCGTTGCCGCAGCCGCACAGGTTGTTGCCGTTGCCGTTACCGCAGCAGCAGAACAGAAGAACGAGGATGATGATCCACCAAATACCGCCACCACAGAAGCCATTGCCGTTACACATAACCGTTACCTCCAAAATCAAAGATCTGAGCACTGGGCTCATTCCATGGTATTCCACAGGCCGAAAAAGGTGCAACGTTCTACATACTGCCGTGCCACTTGCTGTCGGACAGAGCGGATTTCAGCTTCTGCAAGGCTTTCTTTTCGATCCGGGATACGTAACTGCGGCTGATTCCAAGGTTTTTCGCCACTTCCCGCTGACGTTGGGGCGTCGCACCCCCCAGACCGTAACGTAATACGATCACCTGCCGTTCCCGGTTGTCCAGCCGTTCCAGTACGGCCTTACGCACCTGGGAAATCTGCTCCTGGGCACAGACTTTTTCCAGCAAATCCGTGTCTTCTCCTAATACATCCATCAGAGACAACGCCGCCCCGTCGTTGCCTGTTTCGATATAATCCGACAGCGACACATCCTGACTGGATTTTTTCTGGGCCCGGAAGTGCATTAAAATTTCATTTTCCACGCACCGGGCGGCGTAGGTGGCCAGGCGGGCCCCTTTGGATGCATCGAATGTGGAAATGCCTTTGATAAGCCCAATGGTGCCGATGGAGATCAGGTCTTCCTGGTCGGAAGTTTGGGTGTAATACTTTTTCATAATATGAGCAACCAGACGCAGGTTGCGTTCCACAAGAATATTCCGGGCTTCCAGGTCGCCTTTGGCCGCCCGATCCAGGTAGTAGGCTTCCTCCTTTGCCGTCAAAGGCCGGGGAAAACTGCCGGAGGATAACTGCAAGGAGTACAGTAACGCCCCCAGCATCAGCCATACCGTACTAATCAAATTCCCACCTCCCCTACACTCTATTGCCCATTGCCCGTCCATTTTCCTGACATAACGGAAAAAGCAGTGCGTCATGGAAATGAAACAGCCCACCGAATGGTGGGCTGTTTTTGTGCGGCTTTCATGTAGGGACGTTTCACGAATTGCTGAAAAGCCTTCCTTTACACAACAATGATATGTTCTTTGCAGTATGAAATCACGAAAATAGTTTCTCGTCCAAATTACGCAAGTGCAGGGCATAATACAGGGCACTGCCAAGGGTGAGGAGTACGGCTGCCTCTCCAATCGCTACGGTGATGGCGTTGTACCAAAATCCGCCGCCCATGACCACAGCCAATTCCGCTCCAATAATCAGTCCGTTCCACGCTGCCGGCATCAGCAGACCCAAAATGGGACAGCCCTTGATCTTTATATTTCTGCATGCACGCATGGAGACCGCCACCAGCAGCGTTGCCAGACTGCCCAGCACAAAATCCAGGGGCAGGGCATTGGTGGAGATATTGAACAGCAAGGTTCCCAGCGTCAGTCCGGGGATGGCCGCCGGGGTAAAAAAGGAAAGGACGCACAATGCTTCCGATGCCCGGAACTGGATGGCGAAAGAGGCAGAGCCGGGTATCAACAGATTTTGCAGATGGGTCAGCACCACATACAGTGCGGTGATCATGGCACAGTGGACAAGATAACGGGTATTTTTTCTCATAATGTTCTCCTGCAAATAAAAAATGGGTGCAGTCGCACCCAAAAAAGATGGGCGCAATGCGCCCATCAAAAATCCCTAGTTTTGTTTCAAGACAGGATGGTTGCGAACTGTCCTATGAAGTTGAGGGTATTATAGCGGAAAGAGGGGTAATTGTCAATAAAATTATGGGAATGCCCCCTTAAACCCTCCCCCGGGGGAGGGTGGTCGGCAGCGATGCTGCCCTTGGCCCCCTCTGAGGAGGGGGCTGTCACGCTTACCAAGCGTGACTGGGGGAGAGACCTTTATTATCTCTCCCTCCGTCTTCGCCTAACGGCGAATCCACCTCCCTCCTCAGAGGGAGGCAAGCCGCCTTCGGCACTACTTTTATTCAAAAAAGAAAACCTGCTTCATCAGCGGCTGGGCACCGGTGACGGGATCCATCTCCATGACCATCACATCTTTCATATACTCGTTCCAGCGGTCCACTACCGGACTGTCGGCTTGCACCTTTGCGGCAAATTCCACGCTGTCGCACTCATAGTAGCCGAACAGCTCATTGCCCACATTCCAGATGGTGTAATTGCGGATGCCCGCGGCGGCCAGAACCTCTTTCATCTCCGGCCAGATGTTGTCATGCCGGCGGATGTATTCTTCCAACATTCCCGGCAGTACGGTTGCCTTCCATGCGTATCGCTCCATGTGAGTTCCTCCTAAAAAATGAATATTCCGTTACGGTCTTATCAACAGATTTTTAAAATCCTTAAAAAACAGTTGCATTTGTGACGGTTTAGTGATATTATACATATACGCCTTTGAAATTCCTAGTCTCATAGGTAAAAAATGACAAAAAATAGCGAATTATACAAAAATTTAATTTATTTTTGTGAAACTAGACGGACGAGTGCTCCCCATAATATCGGGCACTGTCAAGGAAGGGGAATGGTATATGTCCGAGCCAATATTGCAATTGCGTAACATTACAAAAATTTTCCCCGGTGTTAAGGCACTGAACAAGGTTCAGTTTGACCTGCGTCCGGGAGAAATTCACGCACTGATGGGCGAAAACGGTGCCGGCAAATCCACATTCATCAAGGTGATCATGGGTGTGCATCAGGCAGAAGAGGGAGAAATGCTGCTCTGCGGCAAGCCGGTTCGCTTCAAGAGCACCCGGGATGCCCAGAAAGCGGGCATCGCCGCCATTTATCAGCACGTAACCGCCTACCCGCACCTGAGCGTGGCGGAAAATATTTTTACCGGTCACCTGAAAAAGCGTTTCGGCGTGGTGCAGTGGAAAGAAATGTACGACGAAGCAGACAAGCTCCTGCAAGAGCTGAACGCCGATTTTGATTCCCGTGCGCTGATGGGTAACCTGTCCGTTGCCCAGCAGCAGATGGTGGAGATCGCCAAGGCCCTGTCGGTCAATGCCCGGATTATCATTATGGATGAGCCCACCGCCGCACTGACCAAGCGGGAGTCGGAGGAGCTCTACCGCATCACCCGCAAGCTCCGGGACGAGGGCAAGTCCATTATCTTCATTTCCCACCGCTTTGAAGATATGTATGCTCTGGCAACCCGAGTCACCGTGTTCCGGGACGCCAATTATATCGGTACCTACGATGTGGACGGCATCACCAATGCCGACCTAATCAAGGCCATGGTTGGCCGGGAGATTAACGATCTGTTCCCCAAGCCCAAGGTGGAGCTGGGTGAAGAGGTGCTCCGGGTGGAAAACCTCAGCCGCACCGGCTATTTTAAGGACGTTTCCTTTGCTGTACGCAAAGGTGAGATCCTGGGCCTGACCGGCCTGGTGGGTGCCCGGCGTACGGAAGTGGTGCAGACCATTTTCGGTGCGGAAAAACTCAATTCCGGCAAGATTTATCTGAACGGCAAGGAAGTCAAGGTCAAAAATCCCACTCAGGCTATGAAGCTGGGCATCGGCCTGCTTCCGGAAAACCGGCAGATCGAGGGTCTGATTCTGGATTGGGGCATCGGCCGGAATATCACCCTGACGGAGCTGGGCAAGTATACCACCGCTCTGTTCCTGAATGAGAAAAAAGAGAATGAGGTGGCAAAGGACCTGGCCGAACAGGTGGATACCAAAGCGGTCTCTGTGTTCGACAAGGCCAGCTCCCTTTCCGGCGGCAACCAGCAGAAAGTGGTTGTTGCAAAGGCCCTTGGTTCTGATTTTAAAGTACTGGTTCTGGACGAACCTACCAAGGGCGTGGACGTGGGCGCGAAAGCCGCCATTTATGAGATCATGGGCGATCTGGCTCAGCGGGGCTACGCCATCATTATGATCTCCTCGGAAATGCCGGAGATTTTGGGCATGTCCGACCGGATCGTGGTCATGTGCGAAGGCCGTGTCACCGGCGAACTGAGCCGTGACGAGGCCACCCAGGAGAAGATTCTTGAGCTGGCAATGAGTAAGCAGCATGCCACAGAAGGGAGTGTGTGACTGTGAAGAATAAAACACTTCTGAAAAACGACAAGCTGGGCGGCATCCTGCGTAGCCGGGAAGTCAGCTTGCTTCTGGTCATGGTATTGCTGGTGGCAGTGATCCAATGGCGTAGTAACGGCGTGTTCCTTAGTGGAATTGTTATTTCCCAGTTACTGCAAAACTATTCCTACATTATGGTGCTGACCTTTGGTATGCTGCTGGTGCTCCTTATCGGCGGTATCGACATCGCCATCGGTGCAACCATGGCGATCAGTGCCATGAGCACCTGTCTGATGATGCGTGATGGCTTTATCACCAGTGCCCCTCTGGCATTCGGCATGAGCATCCTCATCGGTCTGGTGTGCGGCCTGCTCATCGGCCTGGTGGTGGCAAAGGGTAAGGTGATTCCCATCATCGCAACCTTGGGTGCACAATACATTTTCCGTGGCCTGACCTACTATGTTTCCGATTCCGATTGGGTCAGCCGGGATGAGATGCTTCTCAACTATACCCAATTCGCTCAGGGCGAATTTTTGGGGATCAACAATCTGTTCTGGATCGTTATCGGCGTATTTGTTCTGTTTTTGCTATTTCTGAAATGGACGGGCTTCGGCCGTCAGATTTACGCAGTAGGCTCCAATCCCGATGCGGCGAAAATCTCCGGTATCAACATCGACCGGGTGAAGATCATCGTCTACGCCATCAACGGTGCCATTTGCGGTCTGGCCGGTGCTATGTACACCAGCTTGTACACATCCGCTCAGGGCAATATGGCTGACGGTGCGGAAATGGATGTCATCGCTGCCTGCGTTATCGGCGGTGTCAGTCTCAACGGCGGACAGGGCAGTGCATTCGGCGTACTGCTGGGTGCGATGACCATCGCCATTATCAGTAAATCGTTGAGCCTTGTGGGTATTGATGCCTTCTGGCAACAGGCTTTGAAGGGTGCGATCATCTTGTGTGCTGTGCTGATCAATGTGATCGTGCAGCGTAACGCCGCCCGTAAAGCACTGGAAGGGAGGGATATCTGATGGCAACCAAATCCGGAAGAACCATTTCCAGCATCCGGGAGCGTTCCTGGAAGTCTTTGCTTGTCCGTTGGGAATTCCTGCTGATCCTGATTTTTGTGGCGGTCAACATCATGAACGCCAACCTCTCCCCGGTTTATCTCAACGCAAAATTCCTGTTCATCAATATCCGGGGCTTCCTGGTCAAGGGTATCATCGCCCTGCCCATGGCCTATATCCTGTTGTTGGGTGATATCGACCTGTCCGTGGGCGGCAATGTGTGCCTGTCCGCAACCGTTCTGGGTATCGTCTACAACGCAACCGGCAATATGGTCCTTGCCATCGTGGCCTGCTTGGCTGTTGGCACGCTCTGCGGTGCTCTTAACGGCATCCTGCTGACCAAGTTTACAGAAATGGCACCTATGATCGTCACTTTGGCCACCAATATCATCTTCCGGGGCATTTCCGAAAGAATATTGGGCGACGGCTCCACTGGCGGTATGCAAGAGGTGGAATGGTTCACCCAACTGTATTACGGCCGCGTAGGGGAACTGGTTCCCTACCTGTTCATCATCTTCTGTGTATTGGCCCTGGGCTTTGGCCTGGTGATGCACAAGACGGTATTTGGCCGGCAGATGTTTGCCATCGGTGCCAATAAGAAAGCCGCTGCCTACGCAGGCGTCAAAGTGGAAAAGATCCGCATGATCGTGTTCACCCTTACCGGTCTTGTCTGTGGCTTTGCTGCGATCTTTGACTGTGCCAACATGGGCTCTGTCAAGAGCAACCTGGCCAAGGGTTACGAACTGGAAGCCATCGCCATGTGCGTGCTGGGCGGCATCTCCACCGCCGGCGGCAAGGGTACGATGATTGGTGCTGTGATCTCCATCTTTATCATCGGCTTGCTTCGTTACGGTTTGGGCCTTATTAACTTCAGTGGACAGACCATCCGTATCATCTTGGGTGCCTTGCTGATTGCTGTGGTTCTGTACCCCACAATTCAGGAAGCCATCAAGAACCGTTTCGCCAAGAAGGCACAATAATTCTTTGGTATGCACGCTTTCGGGCGTTCATATAATAAAAATTTCTGAAAGGAAGAAAAAAATGAAAAAGTTAATCGCATTGCTTCTGATCGCTGTTATGGTTTTCGCCATGGCAGCCTGCGCACCTGCTGATCAGCAGGCTGGCGACGGCAAGGACACCTATGCCATCGTCTGCAAGGACGCCAGCAACCCCTACATGAAGCGCATGGTCTCCGGCTTCAAGACTGCCTGTGAGAAGTTGGGCGTGAACTTCATTGAGAAGTCCCCCGAAACCACCTCCGCACAGGACCAGATCACCATCGTTAACGAGCTGGCCGCACAGGGCGTTAAGGCTATTGCCATCGCTGCCAACGACGCTGCTGCTCTGGAAGCAACCTTGAAGTCCGCCACCGAGGCAGGCATTGCTGTTGTGACTCTGGACTCCGACACCAAGGGCTCCCAGATGTTCATCAACCAGGCCGGCGTTAAGGAAGTCGCTCAGGTCCTGGTAGACTCCATCTACGACATGGCCGGCGGCGAAGGCGAATTCGCTATCCTGTCCGCTTCCTCCACTGCTACCAACCAGAACGCTTGGATCGATGCTATGGAAGAGATCATCGCTGCTGACTCCAAGTACGCAAACCTGGTTTGGAAGGAAACTGTTTACGGTGATGACGAGCCCACCAAGTCCACCACCGAAACTCAGAACCTGCTGACCAAGTACCCCGACCTGAAGGTCATCTGCTGCCCCACCACCGTTGGTATCCTGGCTGCTGCTCAGACTGTTGAGAGCACCGATGGCTGCACCGTTAAGATCGCTGGTCTGGGCTTGCCCTCCGAAATGAAGGAATATGTCGGCGACGACAAGGTCTGCCCCTACATGTATCTGTGGAACCCCATCGATGTAGGTAACTGTGCTGCATACGCCATCAAGGCTATCCTGGACGGCAAGGTCGGTGCTGTTGACTCCACCTTCACCGCTGAGAACGGCACCACTTACACCGTTATGGCTGGCGATCCTGCTGAGAAGCAGATCATCGTTGGACCTCCCTTCAAGTTCACCGGTGAGAACATCGCTGAATGGGCTGGTGTTTACTAAGAAGTAACAACACAATAAATAAAAAAGGTTAGGGCCTCGGCCCTAACCTTTTTATATGCTTTTGTAGGGGCGAGCATTGCTCGTCCGCAAAACTGATCAATCACGAAAATCAAACAATTCCTTCGGCGTGATTCTCAAAACTTCACACATTTTGAAAATGACATCCATAGAAACGCCCACATTGCCCAACTCAATAGCACTGATATGGCTTCGGTCAATATCCACCAATTCCGCCAACTGCAATTGCGTTAATTGTTCTCTCTTTCGAAAATACACCACATTTAGGCCAAACTTTTCGTAAAGCCCTTTGTACTCCTTTTTCACTTGTATCACCCCTTGCATATATTGTAGGCTGCGTGATACAAGTAATAAACCTTGTGAAAGTAGCATGACGCTATTGACAGGCATCATTTTCGGTGTTATAGTAGCATTACGCTTGTGGAAGGAGTTGTTCTATGGATAAAGTAGAGAAGTGGAAACGCCTGGATGAGTTGGCACTTCAAGATGATCTATATAAGTTTTATCGGCGTGCTTACTGTGAATCCGCAGCAAAATATGATAAGGTTTGCCGTTTCTTTCCCCGAAAACTGCGTAATACATTGGAAGGCTATGCGGATTTTGGACGACTGATGATGCAACGTATGGCTGGGATTGCATTGGAAAACATGGAATTCAAAGACGGGCCAGAGGAAGAATAATAAAAGAGCACCCCATCCGGGGTGCTCCTTTATTTTACTTTACAGCCACTGCGGCAGGACGGAATTTCTTAACCAGTGCACCGATGCCTATGGCGATCAGCAAAACCAGATATGCGGCAGCGGTGAAGCCGAGAATGTAAATCACCAGACTCCAGGGGAAGGGAACCACCTTCTGCACGTCGGAATAGATGATCAGGTGGGGATCACAATGGGGGCTGATGTAGAACATATTGAAGGTTTCCGTTTCCAGCAGACCCACTTGGTAGGCGATCTCGTTCATCACAGCGGCCATGCCTACCGTAACCGCAAAGACCGGCATAGCCTTCAAAATGGTTTTGTGGTGGAGCTTTACGTGGCCGGTGGCAAAGAGGTAAATGGCAATGGTGATCATGGAGCCATGGCAGATCATGGTCTGGATGTTGATGCCGATGGTACCGATGAACACATCGTTGGGATAGACCATCACCGCCAGGCCGGCAAACAGGGCATAGGTGGCCAGGTATGCACACAGACTTTCGTGCACTTTTCCCTTTTTCGTCAGACCGGCCAGCAGACCGATATACATGGGGGTGGAGCAGAACTGGAAGGGAAAAGCGTACCACTGGTAGTCAAAGACAATGCCGTTTTTGTAGGAAAAACTGTAATTGATCTGCTTGTAAACTTCCAAAAGGATGACCACGATGGCCGTTACCAGTACCACCCGGCGGATATGGGTGTCCAATTGCTGTTTCGGGAAGCGAAGCAAGGGGATCAAAGCCAGGAAAGTCAGTGCCAGCCACAAAAGATGAAACCAGCCGTAGGAAGCGGGCGTTTCCATGGAACTGTCCAAAAACGCCAGGACAGATTGCCAGAAAGACATAAAAATCAAACCTTTCCAATGAGTTTGTAGCATTCCTGTGCAATTATACTACAAAATCCCCCGTTTTTCACCTTAAGATTTCCTTAAAAAAGCACACTGCATTTTTGCAGTGTGCTTTTTGTAATGTATTCATTACTTAATGACCTTGAAGTAAACCAGCAGAGTCAGGATCACGCCACCGATGGCATACACATCAACGATGGTGCCGGCGATCTTCAAAACCAGGCCGATGACAAAGCCAACAACAGGAATCCAGCCCAGCAAAGTGCCAACTAACCAGCCGACCAGTGCACCGACAACGGCGACGACGATGTAAACGATCAAAGCGGTGACAAACTTGTTTTGCTCAGTGGAAGCAAATGCGTGGGGGAACAGTTTTTTCAGCATATCCATAATATTTTTCTCCTTACATACAGATTTGATCCGAGACAGACCATCTGCCTATATTATAAGAACATTTTTGGAAAAAAGCAACTACCTTTGCAAAAAATGCTTAGCTGGCCATAATGCCGTACTGGATGGATGTGACCACGCCCTCTTCCAGAATGATGGTCAAAGAGCCACTGCCCTTTTTCACCTGGAATGCGTTGCTTCCGTTGTAGTTTTCTGCACCGTAGGCAGCTTCCACGTCCGCGTGGGCAGATCCGATGCAGATACCCTCCTCGGTTTCCACCAGATCATCCACGAACCACCAGCCGTAGACGTAGTCCTTGCCGTTCAGGGGATAGGTTTCCAGATAGAAGCTGTCGTACTTGTACTGCTTGTCCAGGCCGTCAAAGGCACAGCTGGTGGACTCAGAGTATTCCAGAGGTTCACCCAAGGCAGCAACCACAGCCTCCGCCGGGGCGTTCAGGGCGATCTTTGTGCCCTTATAGGTGAAGGTGAAGGAATCCTGGGCAGGCTCTTGATTGTCGGGAGTGTCCGGGGTTTCGGCGGGCTGGCATGCCGCAAAGCACAGCAGCATGGCAACGGCCAGCAACATAGCAATCAGTTTTTTCATAATGTCTCCTTATTGTTCGTCTGCCTCCAATGCCGCTTTGCGGTCATGGTAGGTCTTGGCTTTTTCCGCCCAAAGGGCGGCGATTTCCGTGTTGTTGCGGCGGTCCGGCACATTGCATTGCTCCTGCAACACCTTTCCAAACCAGGAGGCCGCCTTTTCCGCACCGTACACATTCAGATGCAGACCGGTATCGTAGGTGTCGGTCTGCCAGTCAATGCCGATTTCCTCTTGGTAATCCAGCATGTTAATATACAGCAGATCATTTTCTGCGGCATACTGCTCAATCTGTTCATCCCATTGGGGCCACCATACGGGGCTGAGGGCCGGGGCTTTGATCAGCACCAGCTGGGTGCCCTTGCTCTTGCAAAGCTCCACCATCTTGTCCAGATAGTACCAGCTGTTTTCGCCGAAGCCGTAATCCACCAAAGGACGCTCCACGTGCTCGTCTTCCAGGGGCTTGACGCCCACCTGCATCAGATAGCCGTTGTCGGACACCGCATCCCGGGTGAACCAGTACTTGAAATCCTCGTTTGTCAGCTGAGACCACCGGTCGTGGTACCGCAAAATGGGCATCAGATAGCTAAACTCCGCTTCCTTTTCCTTTTCTTCCTCCGTCATGGATGCCTGAATGGAATTCCACTTGGATGCAGACCACCGCATGCCGTCCAACGTCATGCGGTTGTAGGCTTCACGCTGGCTTTGGTTGCCGGTGGACTGGGGGGTGTCGTACTTCATGGAAAGCACGTTGAACACCATCACGTCCGGGGTCTCGTACTGGAACGTCTCTTCCATGAGGTAGTAGGATTGCCAGATGAGCTGTTGGGCACTGCCCCGGATGTAGGAGGTGATGCCGTATTCCTCCCACAAGGTGATGGGGGAAAAGTTCTCATAAACCTCGCAGTCGCCGATGAAAACAACGTCGTTATTTCCGGCGTTATCATAATATTCTCCGATCAGTGCACCCTCTTTGTGCTTGCCCACCATATACTTGGGCACCAAAAGTGCTTGCAGGCAGTAAAGAAGCACGGCACAGATCAGAAGCGTGGAGACCAATAAAGCAATTTTCTTCTTCATTTCGGCCTCCTAAAATTGGTTGTAGATGAAATTACTTGCATTATAGCCGATTCCGTAACTGCCCATAAGCAGAACGATGACAAACAGCACAAATACAAGGGTGTAACGAAGCACCGGTTTGTCCCACAGGGCTTCCCGGACGCTTCCCTTTTTCTCCTGGAACAGGCTGACGCAGAACATAAGCACAATGCCACCAAGCAAAATGCCGTAATCCAAAGCTGTCAGGCCCAGATTCATCAGCGTGCCGTCCCATAGGATATGGAAATTGAAGGTGGTCACCAGAGAACCCATCCGGGTGAAATAGTCCCCCACATTGGGGAACAGATCCACAATGCGGATCAGATTCATCAGGACGAACATCCGCAGAATTTCAAAACCTCCGTACCATTTCTTGTCTTTCAGACCGAAACGGTTGTGGAATTTTTCGTACAGGGGGTTCAGCTCCTCGGAAATCACGATGACAACGCAGTTCATCATGCCCCACAGGATGAAATTGGGGGTGATACCGTGCCAGATGCCGGTCACGCACCAGGTTGCGATGGATGCCACATACACAGGCAGTCTCTTGCCGAAATTGCCCATGGTGGTACGGGCCTTTTTGCTCAGCTTCAAAATGGGCTGGCTGACGGACAGGGGATAGAAAATGTAGCTTTTCATCCACGTGCTGAGGGTGATGTGCCAGCGACGCCAGTATTCGGCAATATTTTTCGAGAAGAAGGGCCGGACGAAGTTTTCTTCCAGCTTGATACCCAATGCCTGAGAAAGGCCGATGGTCATATCAATACCGCCGGTGAAGTCGGCATAGATCTGCACCGCGTAGAAGATAGTCAGCAGGAAAAATCCCACGCCGGTGTGGCCTTTCAGGGCAATCACCGCTACAGCAATGCGGTCAGCGATCACCATTTTCTTGAAAAAGCCCCACAAAAGCCGTTGCAGGCCGAAGGAAAATTCCTTACCGTCAAAGGCTTTTCCAGCTGTCAGCTGGGGAGCAAGATCGGAATGTCTGCTGATGGGGCCCTGCATGAGCTGAGGGAAGTAGGAGGCAAAGAGCAGTAGTTTCAAGGGGTTTTTCTCTGCCTTGTCCGTACCGCGGTAAATGTCCACTACATAACCCATGCTCTGGAACATGTAGAAAGAAATGCCCAGGGGCAGACCCAGGGTCAAAAAGGACAGACCTGTCCCGTTTGCCATGGACCGGAAAGGCTCTGCCAGCAAAAACTTACAAAGACCCAGTACCGCAAAATTGATCACCAGACAGAGGATCATAACAATGCGGTTTTTGCCCTTTACCTTGGCCTTATATTCCTTTTTCTCCTCCCGGGAGAGGGTAGCTTTGTTTTCGGCAAGATACTGCTCCTGTCTACATAGGTTCTTGTCCATCAGCAGGCCTGCGATATAGGTGGACGCCACGGTCAAGACCATGAACGCCAGATATTCTATGCCTGCCAGTAAATAGAAGAACATACTGCCACAGAGCAGCCACACCCACCGTGCTTTTTTCGGCAACAGAAAGTTGCCCAGCAGGATGACAGCCGCAAACAGCAGAAAGCTTACACTTGTAAATTGCATATTACTCTTCCATCAATCTTTCCACCAGGGCGAAGAGAGCCTGGGCGGAGTTGAAATTTTCGGGGGTCAGCTCCACAGCGGGGATCTGCACGTCGTACTCGGCGTCGATCTCTGCCACGATGGTGACGATGTCAAAGGAATCCAGCACCTTGTCGTCGATCAGATGGGTTTCAGTCTCAAAATCCACCTCGGGGTGCAGTTCGTTCAGAATGTTCAGAAGTGCTTCCATAGTTTTCTCCTTTATTTTCCTGCGTACAAATTTTTAAGTCCGTTGCGGTCGATTTTTCCGTTGGGGGTGTAGGGCAATTCCTCCAGTTGCTTGGTAACATTGGGGATCATATACCGGGGGAGCTTGCTCTTGATATATGCCGTCAAATCTGCCACAGCAATGTCGCCTGTATAGAACAGGACGATTTTCTTCTTTTCATTGTCGAAAATACAGCAGGCGGAGCGAACCTCCGGGTGCATATTCACGATGACCTCGATCTCGCCCAGCTCGATGCGGTGACCCATATGCTTGATCTGATAGTCCTTCCGTCCGGCGAATTCCAGCTCGCCCCGGTCGTTCCAGCGACCCAGATCGCCGGTGCGGTAGATCAGCTCCGGATACAGATTGTTCAGGGGATTCTGCACAAAGGCTTCGGAGGTTTTCTCCGGATTGCAGTAGTAGCCCAGGGTCAGCCGTGTGCCGCGGACGCAGATTTCACCCTGCTGACCGGGTGCGGCAAGCTGGTTGTTTTCGTCCAGCAGAAGAATTTGGGTGTTTTGGAAGGGACGGCCAATGGGCAATGTCTCATCCTCGGAAAATTCCCGGTCTACCTCATAATAACAGCAGATGCCGGTGGTCTCCGTGGGGCCGTAGAGGTTGATAAACCGGGCCTGGGGCAGAGCCGCACGCCACAGCTTGAACTGCTTGATGGGGAACACCTCACTGGCAAAGGCGATGGTACGCAGGTATTCCGGCTTGACTGTCTCGAAGGTGCGGAAAGAGGAGATCATGGTCAATGCGGATACCACCCAGCACAGGGTGTTGATCTTGTGTTCGTTGAGAAATTCCACCAGCTTGATGGGGAACATGAACAGCTGCTTGGGAATCAGCACCGTTTTTGCACCGTATTTCAGCGTGGGGATGACTTCTTTCAGATAGGCGTCGAAATACAGGGGGGTCTGGTTGCCGAAAACGGAATTTTCGTCAAATTTCAGCACGTCGCACAGGTGCTCCACATAGTCGATGACGCTGCGATGGCAGGCCACCACGCCCTTGGGCACGCCAGTAGAACCGGAAGTGAACACAATGTAAATGGGGTCAATGTCCAGCTGCTTGTTCCGGATGTCGGCCAAAACGGCATCGTCGGCCTCACCGTTTGCCAAATCTTCATAGCGGAAGATTTTGCCCTGATAATTCAGTTCGCCGGCAATTGCCTCGGTGGTCTCGTCGCAGATCAGTGCACCGGGGCCCAAAGTCTGGAAGATTAGCTCAATGCGATGCCGGGGCATCTCATCGTCCAGAGGGACGTAGTAACAGCCGGCATAGATAGCACCGAAAAACGCTGCCAGCGTGGTGGGATGCTTACGCATGAACACCACAATGGGCTTGCCGTAGTAGCCTTCCTTGTTCAGCCGGGTGCCGATGGCCCGGGCTTGATTGTAAACTTCTGAGAAGGTCAGACCCATCTGCTCATTGGCAAAGGCGATCTTATCGGGGCAGCGTACAACCGTCCGCTCCAAATATTCCAAAATGTTTGTCTGCATGGCAGATACTCCTTTCGGATTCTTGAGAAATCTACCAGTTATGTCATTCCGAGGGAGCCGAAGGCGACCGTGGGAATCCGTTCCCTTGCGGCTCGTAGAGCCGCGCGGCACTGAAAGTGCCGCAAAGATGCGGATTGCCACACCAGTGTGCGCACTGGTTCGCAATGACATGGTAGTAGGATGGATTATCTCGTAATCAAACAGTCATATTCCTTTTTCACCGGTTTGCCGCAGGCGTGGAGGGATTCTCTTGCCAGGACTTCCATGGCGTCGATAAATCCCGGGCCGATTTTCTCGTCCCGCTTAATGAGCGACAGCTCCGTACAGCCCAGCACGATTGCCTCAGCACCCTGATTCCGCAGATCCTCCGCGGCGGCGAAAAAGCGTTCCATGTTCGCCCGTTTGCCCGCCTTGATGTTCTCAAAAATCAGATGCATCACATCTTTTTGGGCTTCGGCAGAGGGTGCAATGGGCGTAAGGCCCTGTTTTTCCAGTTCTCTGTGGAAAATTCCGGATTGAATGGTGCCGTCAGTGGCCATGATGCCCACCTTTTGGACACCGTTCTCTTTCAGATGGGCCACGGTCTCCCGGACACCGTTGATGATGGGAACCGCAATTTCCTTTTCCATTTCCTCTATAAAATAATGGGCGGTGACACAGGGCACGGCGATCCGGCGTACGCCCTGGGCACACAGCGATTTCCCCACTTCCAGCATTTTTGGCAGGGGGCTTTCCTTGGTGTTGTCCAGAATATAGGCCGTCCGGTCCGGGATAAAGGGCATGTTGTACACGATCATGGGCAGATGCTCCTGATCGGTTTTTACATCGGTCATGTTAATAACCAAGTCCATAAAATGGGCGGTTGCACCGGGGCCAAGGCCGCCGATGACACCCAAAATTTCTCTTTCCATAAGTGCTACCTCAGGGCTTTGCCGCCAAAATGTCCGGATCGTTCCAGGGCAGTTCGCCATCCGGCAAGGGCTGGGTGGGGGTATCCGGATACAGGGAAGTATCCCGGTTGAAGGGTTTGCTGTCCACTGCGGCGGAGACGGAATTCAGCTGCTGATCGGTGACCAGACACAGATCCCAGGACCACACATTGTCATAGTGGTAGTAGGTTTCGCCGCCGTCCACGCTGACCAAAAGCCAGTAGTGGTTGGAGTCGCCCTCAAAATTGGGGACTTTCTTGCAGTCAATGGTGGGAATTCCCAGCCGCTCCAGCATCAGCTTCTGGATGGAATAGAAATAGAAGCAGTCGCCCTTTTTCAGTTGCAGGAATTCATAGGCTGCCTGCAAGTAATCGTCGTGACGGGAAGTAGAGCCGGAATAGGTGAAATGTCCCGGTCCGATGTGGCCGCCACGGCGGGTCCAGACGTAGATGGCTTCGGCCTTTTCCCGGTCAGTCATGTCGTCACGGATGAACTGAGCCAGCAGAGCGTCCACTCTCGCGTAGATTACTTCTGGCTCCACGAAATTTGCCGGTTTTACCTTGACGGTGAGCTTTACGGTGACGCTGGTCTTGTTGCCGGCGGCATCCGTGGCGGTGTAGGTCACGTTATACACGCCGGGGGTGCTCATATCCACCTGGGAATTGTCGATATCCAGGGTGGGTTTGGGGTCAAGATTGTCGGTGACGGTCACGCCGGTTTTATAAGACACCGTGCCGCCTGCATACACGTCCAGATCCTTGGTTCCGGAAATTACCGGAGCAACCTGATCGTTGACCGCGGAAGAACTGGGCACGGAAGAAGGCGTGCCGGAAGAGGGGGTGCTTTGAGAGGGCTGACTATCCGGATTATTCAGTCCGTCCATGATCTGCTTACCAACCAAAAGCAACGCAACCAGCACCACGGCCAGTACCACGATGACGATGATATATGGGATATTGGGATTTCTGCGTCTTCTTCTCATAAAACATATCTCCTAAGGGGAATATTGCTTCATTCCGTAAATCTATCACATTTTGCATGTCATTGCGAGGAACCCCGGAGGGGTGACGTGGCAATCTCCTGGTAATGCCCACCAATTCGCCACGTTGTACCGGGAGATCGCCACGGCCTTACGGCCTCGCGATGACACGGGGTTTTTATTACGGCTAAGCGGCCGGGTGAATTTTTCGCCCATTTCCGCATTGTAATAAAATCCTACCCTACATTATATCCCTCAAAGGCAAGAAAATCAAGTGCAGAATGTGGAAAAGAAAAACCCTCCCCCTAGGGGGAGGGTTACGATCAGCAATAAAAATCCTTGATCTTCTTTGCTCTGCTGGGGTGGCGGAGCTTGCGGATGGCCTTGTTTTCGATCTGGCGGATTCTCTCACGGGTGACACCGAAGATCTGACCCACTTCTTCCAGAGTGTGGGTGCGGCCGTCGTACATACCGAAACGCATCCGAAGCACATCGGCTTCCCGCTCGGTCAGGGTGTCCAAAATCTCCTTCAATGCCTCAGCAAGCAGGGCGTTGGAGGTGGCATCTGCCGGGCCGGGGGTACGCTCGTCTTCCACGAAAGAGCCGATGGACGTATCTTCCTCGTCACCCACGGGGGTATCCAGGCTGAGAGTATCGGCGGCGGTGCGGTTGGCCTCGATGATCTTTTCTACGGGCAGATTCAGCTCTGCGGCGATCTCTTCCACAGTGGGCTCACGGCCCAGCTCCTGCACCAGTTTGCGGTTGCACCGGGTGGCCTTGTTGATGACCTCCACCATATGCACCGGCACCCGGATGGTACGGGCCTGATCGGCGATGGCTCTTGTGATGGCCTGCCGGATCCACCAGGTGGCATATGTAGAGAATTTGTTTCCCTTTGTCCAGTCAAACTTGTCCACAGCACGGATAAGGCCTGTGTTGCCCTCCTGGATCAGGTCCAGGATGTGCAAGCCACGGCCGGAATATTTCTTTGCGATGGACACAACCAACCGCAGGTTGGCTTCCGTCAGCTTATTTTTGGCTTCCTGATCGCCGTCAGCCACACGCTGTGCCAGCTCCACTTCTTCCTCAGCGGAGAGCAGTTTAACCTGGCCGATCTCTTTCAGATACATACGCACCGGGTCGTCCAGATTGTATTCTGCCGCCAGATCCACCGGGTCGATCAGTTCTTCCTCGTCCAGATTGGCAACATCGATATCAATATCACCGTCCAGGATGTCCAGATCCAGGTCGTCGTTCAGGTCCAGATCCAGTTCTGTTCCCACGACTTGGATATTCATGGCGTCGAAACGATCGTAAATCTCTTCGATTTTTTCGGGAGTCAGTTCCATCTGTTCCAGCAGAGCATTTAAATCTGTGGAGCGGATTATGCCGTCTTTCCGACCACGGGTGATGAGAGCCTGCAATTCAGATTGCAGTTCCTCCATGCTCTTGGCCGGTGTTTTCTTTGAAGTACTCATAACAATCCCCTCTTTTTCTTACTTCCAGCATTATGTCATTGCGAACCAGTGTGGTGCTCCGCGCAGCGGATCTCCAATCCAAATGATTGCCAATGGCAATCATACCGCAATTATGCACACTGGTGTGGCAATCTCCATCAGGTTTCCAGACTGTCCGGGGGATTGCCACGTCGCCGCCTTTGGCCGGCTCTTCGCAATGACACATATTTACACATTCTTTCTTAAGCGTATAGACTATATCCCGTTTTTTCGGGTTTGACAAGGGTTTTTCCGAAAAATAATTTGATTTTTTTGGGTTTTGGCGTTTTTTGTCGCTACGGTACGAAGTTTTCCCATTTTTCATAGAAAACATACAGTTTACTTTTTGGCGGAAATTCAGTATAATGGAAAAACAATGAGGTATGAGGTATAAAGATATGACCGAACTATCAAAAATTCGTAATTTTTCCATCATCGCCCACATCGACCACGGCAAATCCACCCTGGCTGACCGGCTGTTGGAAGAATGTAATGCCATCGAGTCCCGACAGATGGAGAATCAGATGCTGGACTCCATGGATTTGGAGCGTGAGCGTGGCATCACCATCAAGGCCACCGCTGTGCAGCTGACCTACACCGCCGATGACGGGGATACCTATGCCCTGAACCTTATCGACACCCCCGGCCACGTGGACTTCAACTACGAAGTGTCCCGTTCCCTGGCCGCCTGCGAGGGTGCGGTGCTGGTGGTGGACGCATCCCAGGGCGTGGAAGCCCAGACTCTGGCAAATACGTTCCTGGCTACCGATGCCGGGTTGGAAGTTTTGCCTGTTATCAACAAAATCGACCTACCCTCTGCCCGTCCCCAGGAAGTGAAGGCGGAAATTGAGGACATTATCTGCATCCCCGCGGAAGATGCCCCGGAAATCTCCGCCAAAAACGGCATCAACATCCGCTCTGTGCTGGAAATGATTGTCCGGGACGTTCCCGCCCCCAAGGGCGACCGCAATGCCCCTTTGCAGGCACTGATTTTCGACAGCGTGTACGATTCCTACCGGGGTGTTATCGTCTATGTCCGCATCAAAGAGGGCACAGTGCGTGCCGGACAGGATATCAAAATGATGGCCACCGGTGCAACCTATAAGGTGGTAGAAGTGGGCACCATGAACCCCCTGGGCCTGACCCCCAAGGATGCTTTGGGTGCGGGCGAAGTGGGCTACATTACCGCTTCTATTAAAAATGTATCCGATACGCAGGTGGGCGATACCATCACCACCATTGAAAACGGTGCGTCCGAACCCCTGCCCGGCTACCGTCCGGTGCAGCCCATGGTCTACTCCGGCGTGTACCCGGCTGACGGTGCCAAATACCAGGACCTGCGTGAAGCACTGGAAAAACTGAAGCTGAACGATGCATCCTTTGTCTACGAACTGGAAAGCTCTATTGCCTTGGGTTTCGGCTTCCGGTGCGGGTTCTTGGGTCTTTTGCACATGGAGATCATCCAGGAACGTCTGGAACGGGAATACAATCTGGATCTGATCACCACCGCCCCTAATGTTGTGTACCGCGTGACGAAAAACACCGGTGAAGTGCTGATGGTGGATAATCCCCTGGATTACCCCGATCCCATGGAAATCCAGCTGGCGGAAGAACCCTTCGTTAAGGTCAATCTCATGGCACCACAGGAATATGTGGGCAACATTATGGACCTAGCCACTTCCCGCCGGGGCGAATTCAAGGATATGGTCTACCTGGATGCCAACCGGGTGGAGCTTCACTACGAAATGCCCCTGAACGAAATTATTTACGACTTTTTCGATGCCCTGAAATCCCGCACCCGGGGCTATGGCTCGCTGGACTATGAGCTCATCGGCTTCCGTCCCAGCAAACTTGTGAAGCTGGATATTCTGCTCAACGGTGACATCGTGGACGCATTGAGCTTCATCCTCTTTGCGGACAATGCCTATCCCCGTGCCCGGAAGATCTGCGAAAAGCTGAAAGATAATATTCCCCGTGCCCAGTTCGAAATTCCCATTCAGGCGGCCATCGGCGGTAAGATCATCGCCCGGGAGACCATCAAGGCTCTGCGGAAAGACGTTTTGGCTAAGTGCTACGGCGGCGATATTACCCGTAAGAAGAAGCTGCTGGAAAAGCAGAAAGAGGGCAAAAAGCGGATGCGTACGTTTGGTACGGTATCGGTTCCCAGCGAAGCCTTTATGGCCGTCCTCAAGCTGGACGAAGATTAACAAAAATTGCACCGCAGGTGCCTTGGCCCCCTCTGAGGAGGGGGCTGGCATTTGCGAGAGAACGAGCAAATGACTGGGGGAGAGACTACCCCTCAGTCAAAAATCAGAGATTTTTGACAGCTCCCCTCACAAGGGGAGCCGAGGCGGCTTTGCCGCGGAGGTATTTATGTCCCTATTCTCCACCCAACAGAAAACACCCCTTGGGATCTACATCCATGTTCCCTTTTGTCGCAGTAAGTGCCATTACTGCGACTTTTACTCCGTGACAGAGCTGGACACCCAACTCCATGACGGCTATCTGGATGCCATTTGCGACCACATCCGGGAGACCGGCCCCCTGACCCCCGGCTATCGGGTGGACACCGTCTATTTCGGCGGCGGCACCCCCAGCTTTTTCGGTGCAGAGGGCATGGCCGCTATTTTGGCCACCGTCCGCCGCTCCTTTGATGTGGCGAATGATGCGGAGATCACCTTTGAGGCCAACCCCGATTCTATCGACCCCAAGCTTTTGCGTCGGCTGCACGGCGAGGGCTTTAACCGGGTGAGTTTGGGCGTGCAGTGCAGTGACGATGCCATTTTGGAAGCCATCGGCCGCCCCCACGACTATGCAATGGCTGTGGACGCGGTGAAAATGATCCGCAAGGCCGGCTTCAAAAATCTCTCTTTGGATCTGATCTACGGTCTGCCGGAGCAGGATTTGGAATCCTGGCAGAGGACACTTTTGAATGTTCTGGAACTGAAACCGGAGCACATCAGTTGCTACGGCCTGAAATTGGAAGAGGGAACGCCCCTGTGCCAGCATCAGAGCCAATTCAACCTGGCCGATGACGACATGCAGGCGGATATGTACTTAGCCACGGTGGAAATTCTGCGAAGCAAAGGTTACCGCCAGTACGAGATCTCCAATTTCTGCAAACGGGGCCGGGAATCCCGGCACAATATGAAATACTGGACCGGCGGCGAATATCTGGGCTTTGGCCCGGATGCCAGTTCGGATTTCGGCGGCAAACGGTTTTCAATCATCCGGGATCTGCACGGCTACATCACCGGCATCCGCTCCGGCGGACAGGTCTTGCGGGAAGTGCAGACCGTTCCCCAGCGTGAACGGGCGGGGGAGTACTTAATGATGCATCTGCGTACCACCTACGGCATCAGCGGTGAGGAGTACGAAAAGAAATTCCTGCTGCCCTTTGCCCCCATTGAAAAGGCACTGATGCAGTGCAGAGGCAGAGGTCATGCTCTGCGAGGCGGTGACGGACGCTGGCATCTGACGGCAGAGGGCTTTTTGCTGTCCAATTCCATTATTACAGACCTTTTGCTGATTCAGGATAAAACAAGAGCCATCGCAAGACGGAAGTAATTTCCACTTGTCTCCCCCGGGGGAGGGCTTATATTTCGATAAAAACTTATCAATATTTTTTCAAAAACCTATTTACTTTTTGCTTCCCATGGTGTATGATAGGCCCGAACAGAGTAGAGACCCTCGCGTAAAGTGCCGCCAAAATGGGGAGTTGTCTGGCGGACGAAGGCAACCATGCCGCGATGAGGATCTCGCACCCGCTGCCCATAATGGATTTTCTCCTTTATGAGAGCGATACTCGGTCGGGCAATCGGTCGGCTGAAACGCTAATCTCGGAATATCACTCCCCACAGTTTTTGTGGGGATTTTTTATTTCCGGAGTCCTTGGCTGCCATTGCTCCCATTGAAGGAGGCTTTTTTTATGCAAAAACAAACCCACATATCCACAAGGAATCTGGTGTGCTGTGCCCTTTTGGCAGCACTGAGCGTGGTCATGGCCCGCGTACTGTGCTTCGCCACACCGGACGGTGTCCGCTGGTCGGCGGATAAATTCCCCCTGTTTCTGGCAGGATTGTTCTTTGGCCCGGTGCTGGGCGGTCTGACAGGTTTTGTGGCAGACTTTTTGGGCAGCATCATGCAGTTCGGTTTCAACCCTCTGCTGTGCCCGCCGGCTATTTTGTATGGCGTATTCGGCGGTTTGATGCGTCACTTTATCCATAAAAATCCCAATATTCTCCGGTTGGGGCTGAGTTATCTGCTGCCGGTGGTTTTGGGTTCGATTTTGTACCAAAGCCTAATGCTGTCCTATTTCTATTTTGACGGCACGCTGTGGGCCGGATTTTTGTATTATCTCGGTACACGCACGTTCCAGTTCTCTATCATGCTGGTTGCAGAAGTATCCATCATCTTTATACTGTTGAAAACAAAAATATTTTCCCGTATCGGCTTATGGAATCCCGGAAAGGACGAAAAATAGATGAACGCACAGGAAGCTATCGAATATATCCACTCTTTCTTCTGGAAGGGCAGTATCCCCGGACTTTCCCGGACACAGGAATTGCTGCGTCGGCTGGGCAACCCGGAGAAGAAGCTGAAATTTGTCCACATTGCCGGCACCAACGGCAAGGGCAGTACCGCTGCCATGACCGCATCCATCCTGCAAAAGGCAGGCTACCGGGTGGGCCTTTATACCTCTCCTTATATTTACCGCTTTAACGAGCGGATTCAGGTAAACGGTGAGCAGATTGCCGACGAGGATGTGGCTGCCGTTACCGAATATGTGAAGCAGTTTGCCGAGGCAATGGATGAAAAGCCTACGGAATTTGAACTGGTCACCGCCATTGGCTTTGTGTATTTTGCCCGTCAAAACTGCGACATCGTGGTGCTGGAAGTGGGCATGGGCGGTGCGTTGGACTCCACCAACGTCATCGACACCCCTGAAGTGGCAGTCATCACCAATATCGGTCTGGACCACACGGACTATTTGGGCGATACGGTGGAGAAAATTGCGGAAACCAAGGCGGGCATCTTCAAGAATAACGGCCATGCGGTGGTCTATCGGGGAACACCCGGCGTGGAAGCGGTTTATGAAAAAGTCTGTGCAGAGCGGAATATCTCCCTAAAAAAGGCGGATTTCGACAGTCTGAACCTGCGTTCCCACTCTTTGGAGGGTCAGGTTTTCGATTGCGGAAGCCGAAAGGAGTTGTTCCTGCCCCTGCTGGGTGACCATCAGCTGCACAACGCATCCGTGGTGCTGAGCATAGCCGACACCCTGATCGAAAAGGGCTGGAAGATTTCTGAGCAGAACATTCGCGATGGCATCCGGGACGTTTCCTGGCCCGGCCGGTTTGATATCGTGGGCCGCGACCCCTTGTTCATCATCGACGGCGGACACAATCCCCAGTGCATTGACGCACTGGTGGTCAACATCCGGGATTATTTGAAGGATCGGAAGATCATCGCCCTCACCGGCGTGCTGGCAGATAAGGACTACGGCGAAATGTACCGCCCGATGATGCCCTACATTCAGGAATTTGTATGCATCACGCCCCCCAATCCCCGGAAACTGGAAGCACAAGAGCTGGCGGAGCATTTGCGGCGTGTTGGTGCGACCGCTACCGCCTGCGAGACCATCGCCCAGGGCGTGCAGACTGCCACCCAAAAGGCCGGCAAGGACGGCGTCGTCCTCTGCTTCGGCTCTCTGTATACCATTGGTGATATTAAGAATGCTTTGCGGCCGTAGGCCACCTTGGCTCCCCTTGTGAGGGGAGCTGGACAAAATCTTTGATTTTGGACTGAGGGGTAGTATCTCTCCCCCAGTCACGCTTGGTAAGCGTGACAGCCCCCTCCTCAGAGGGGGCCAAGAGCGTCACTTGTAATTTGACAACCCGTCCTTTTCCTTATATAATAGTAAAAAACCGCAAAGGAGTATTGCCATGCATCTTGATCACGATCACGTGGGCGGCCACAGCCACGACCACGAACATACCCACACCCATACCCACGAGCACACCCACGACGGTGTGACCCATTCCCATGCCCACGATCATGTTCACGAGCATGACCATGGCCATCCCCATGAGCACGACCATCTGCACCACGAGGGTGCGGAGCATACCCACTCCCATGACTGTGGCGGACATTGCCACGATTGTGCTGGCAAGTGCGAGCACACCCCCATGGAAGAGCTGACTGCTCTGATGAAGTATATGGTAGGGCACAATGCCGCCCATGCTAAGGAATTGGCCGATCTGGCCGCCCAGCTGGAAAAGGCCGGCAACAAGGTAGCTTTCGAGCAGGTCATGGCCGCCGTTTCCGACTTTGAAAAGGGCAACATGCGTTTGAGCATGGTGCTGCAAAGCATGAAATAAGAGGTAAGCTATGTGTCTTTCTACTGTTTATAAAAACCAAAAGACGGAAGATGCCGTTGTGATGCGTAACGTAATGTCCATCGAGTGCAAGGACGGCTGCGTGATCCTGACTGACCTGATGGAACGCACCGTTGCCATCGAGGGCGAATTGGTCTCCGCCAATCTGGTGGACGGTTACGTCATTGTAAAAGAAAACTGAGAAAACTCCCGGGGCAACCCGGGAGTTTTTTGCGCACTTTATCGTCCTTTGCATGTCATTGCGAGGAACCCCGAAGGGGTGACGTGGCAATCTCCTGGTAATACCGATCAAATTTGCAATATTGTACCAGGGGATCGCCACGGTCGCGTTGCTCCCTCGCGATGACACGGAATAGGAATAAGGTTCTATGCTAACACTAAAATGTCCATATTCCAAAATGTTCAAAAATAATTCAAAAACCACCCCTTGACAATTTTAGCACTCTGGTGTATAGTGTGCTTAGCACTCAAAGGAAAAGAGTGCTAAATGAAAGGAGGAACCCATGGAACTGACCGAAAGAAAGAAAAAAGTGCTCCGGGCCATTGTGGATATGTACATCCATACCGCAGAGCCTGTTGGCTCTAAGGCCATTGCGGAATTGCAGGACATGAATTATTCCTCCGCTACCATCCGCAGCGAAATGGCAGATCTGACTGCTATGGGCTATCTGGAACAGCCCCACACCTCCGCCGGTCGTGTTCCGTCCGCCGCAGGTTATCGCCTGTATGTGGATGAGCTGATGGCCGATTACCGGCTGAGCTTGGACGAAACCTCTTCCATCAACACCGCCATTGAGGAAAAAATGCAGCGTGTGGATAAGCTGATGGAAAAGGTGGCAAAATTGGTCTCCCAGGCCACGGATCTTCCGGCAATTTCCGTAGCATCCCGCACCGGCGGTGCAACCGTCAAGCGGTTTGACCTGATTCTGGCCGGCTCCGGCAGCTTCATCCTGGTGGTGATGTTGAATAACGACCAGGTGGTAAACAAGCTGACCAAGCTGCCCCTGCAAGTGGGTGAAAGTGAGCTGAATCTGCTGTCCGCGGTGCTGAATGCCGCCATGACAGAGCTTTCCGTAGAGGAATTTACCCCCGCCCTCATGGAGCGGCTGATGCATTCCGCCGGCCCGGCGGCAAGCCTGGTTCCGGTGATTGTGGATTTCACCACCGAGACACTGCGCAATCAGGGCGGCACCAACATGGCTGTGGCCGGTCGGGCAAGACTGTTGCAGCAGCCGGAATATCACGACATCGACAAAGCCCATCGGATGCTGTCTTCTTTGGATGATGATATGCTCAGCACCCTGCCAGCAGTCATGACCGGTGTCAACGGCACACGGGTGCTGGTGGGCCCGGAAAATGTGGCCGAGGAGCTGAAAGACACGTCCGTAGTTATGACGAAATTTGACATCGGTGACGGTCTGCAAGGCATGATCGGCGTGGTTGGCCCCACCCGGATGGATTACGCCAAGGTCACCGCCCGGCTGAGTTATTTTGCCGAGAGCCTGAGCAAAATGTTCGGCAAACCCGAGCAACCCCAGCTGCCGGAAGCGAAGGAAAAATAAGAAACAATATGTCATCGCGAACCAGTCCGCAGACTGGTGTGGCGATCCCCCGGACATTCCGGAAACTTGATGGGGATTGCCACGTCACCCCTTCGGGGTTCCTCGCAATGACATAGTATTGGAGGATACAACGTGGCAAAGAAGGAAAAGAAACAAGAAACGCCTGTCGAAGAGGTTGTGGAAGAAACTCCCGTTGAGGAAACCCCGGAAGTCAACCCCTTTGAGGAAAAATACAACGCTGAGCACGATGCGTATCTGCGTCTGGCGGCAGAATACGCCAATTTCCGCAAGCGTACCGCGGTGGAAAAGGAAAACTCCTACACAAACGGCAAGGCTGACACCATCGAAAAGCTTCTGCCGGTGTACGACAACCTTTCCCGGGCCGTGGCACAGGAAACCGCTGATGCCGCCTACAAAAAAGGCGTGGAAATGACCCTGAACGAGCTGGTGAAGATCCTGACCTCTATGGGCGTAGAGATCATCGGTCAGGTGGGCGATCAGTTTGATCCCAACCTGCACAATGCAATCATGCACACCGAGGACGAAAACACAGAGGAAAACACCATCACCCAGGTGTTCCAGCAGGGCTTCAAAATGGGTGAGAAAATCATCCGCTTCGCTATGGTACAGGTAGCAAACTGAGATATAAGATACAAGATATAAGATAGAAATAGTATCTTATATCTCCTATCTCCTATCTTATATCTTTATATATTTAACTTTGTATATTATTTTCATTCTTAGGAGGAAATTATTATGGGTAAAATTATTGGTATCGATTTGGGCACCACCAACTCTTGCGTGGCTGTTCTGGAAGGCGGCGAGCCTGTTGTTATCGCCAACGCCGAAGGCGGCAGAACCACCCCCTCTGTGGTTGGTTTCTCCAAGACCGGCGAGCGTCTGGTGGGCCAGGTGGCAAAGCGTCAGGCTGTCACCAACGCCAGCCGTACTGTCGCTTCCATCAAGCGTCACATGGGCGAAAACTACAAGGTTGACATCGACGGCAAGGGCTACACGCCCCAGGAGATCTCCGCAATGGTGCTGCAGAAGCTGAAAGCGGATGCAGAAGCTTACCTGGGCCAGAGCGTCACCGAGGCTGTCATCACCGTCCCCGCTTACTTCTCCGACGCACAGCGTCAGGCAACTAAGGACGCCGGTAAGATCGCCGGTCTGGATGTAAAGCGTATCGTCAACGAGCCCACCGCAGCCGCTCTGGCTTACGGTCTGGATAAGGAAAGCGAGCAGACCATCATGGTCTACGACCTGGGCGGCGGTACTTTCGACGTTTCCATTCTGGAAATCGGCGACGGCCTGGTGGAAGTTAAGGCTACCCCAGGCGATACCCGTCTGGGCGGCGACGATTTCGACCAGAGAATCATGGATTACCTGGTTGCCGAGTTCAAGAAGGACGAGGGCATCGACCTGTCCACCGACAAGGCCGCTATGCAGCGTCTGAAGGAAGCCGCTGAAAAGGCCAAGATCGAGCTGTCCGGCGTGACCACCACCGTGGTGAACCTGCCCTATATCACCGCAAACGCCGAGGGCCCCAAGCACCTGGATGTGACCATCTCCCGTGCCAAGTTCAACGAACTGACTGCCGATCTGGTGGAGCGTACTTTGAAGCCTGTCAACCAGGCCATGAGCGACGCCGGCATTAAGCCCAGCGATTTGGATAAGGTTCTGCTGGTTGGCGGTTCCACCCGTATTCCTGCCGTTCAGGATGCCGTTAAGGGCATCACCGGCAAGGAAGGCTTCAAGGGCATCAACCCCGACGAATGTGTCGCCGTTGGTGCGGCCATTCAGGGCGGCGTGCTCACCGGCGATGTGCAGGATATCCTGCTGCTGGACGTTACCCCCCTGTCCCTGGGTATCGAGACCATGGGCGGCGTGTTCACCCGTCTGATCGAGCGTAACACCACCATCCCCACCCGCAAGAGCCAGATCTTCTCCACTGCTGCTGACGGCCAGACTTCCGTAGAAGTCCACGTGCTGCAGGGCGAGCGCGAGATGGCTGCTTACAATAAGACCTTGGGTCGCTTCCAGCTGGGCGGCATTGCTCCCGCTCCCCGTGGCGTGCCTCAGATCGAGGTTACCTTTGATATCGATGCCAACGGCATCGTGCAGGTATCTGCCAAGGATCTGGGTACCGGTAAGGAGGCTAATATCTCCATCACCGCATCCACCAACCTGAGCCAGGAAGACATCGACAAGGCTGTGAAGGAAGCTGAGCAGTTCGCTGCCGAGGATAAGGCCAAGAAGGAAGAAGTGGACACCCACAACATGGCTGACCAGACTGTCTACCAGACCGAAAAGACCCTGACCGACCTGGGTGACAAGATCTCCGCCGAGGAAAAGGAAACCATCCAGAAGGCTGTTGACAACCTGAAGGAAGTTAACAAGGGCAACGACATTGCCGCCATCAAGGCCGCAACTGAGGAAGTGCAGAAGGCATTCTACGCTGTGTCCGAAAAGCTGTATCAGCAGGCTAACCCCCAGGGTCAGCCCGGTGCCCAGCAGCCCGGCGACGACGGCGTTGTGGACGCTGACTACGAGACTGTTGACTAATTTATGCAACCCCCCGAGGGGCGGAAAAATCCGCCCCTCGATTTTGGGCATATTGAGGTGAATCACCATGGCAGACAAACGAGATTATTATGAGGTACTGGGTGTCCAAAAGGGTGCCAGTGCCGAGGAAATAAAAAAAGCCTATCGCAAACAGGCTCTGAAATACCATCCCGACCGCAACCCGGACAACAAGGAAGCGGAAGAAAAATTCAAAGAGGCTTCCGAAGCCTATGAAGTCCTGTCCGACGACGACAAGCGTGCCCGTTACGACCAGTTCGGTCATGCCGGCGTTGACCCCAACTTCGGTGCAGGTCAGGGCGGCTACGGCGGCTTCGGCGGTTTTGGTGATTTCGGTGACCTGGGCGACATTTTCGGCTCTTTCTTTGGAGGCGGAGCGTCCCGCAGTACCCGTCGCAACGGCCCTCGCCAGGGCGAAAACGTGGGCGTGCGGCTGGAACTGACCTTTGAAGAAGCCGCTTTTGGCTGTGAAAAGGAAGTTTCTGTCCAGCGGATCGAAAACTGCACATCCTGCAACGGCTCCGGCTCTGCGGACGGTGCGATTGAGACCTGCTCCTACTGTAAGGGCACAGGCCAGGTACGTACTACCCAGAATTTCATGGGTATGAGCATGCAGTCCACTTCCACTTGTCCCCAGTGTAACGGCCGGGGCAAAATCGTGAAAAATCCCTGTACCACCTGCCGCGGCAAGGGCAAGGTGCGGCGGACTCAGAAGATCAAAGTCAAGATTCCTGCCGGTATCGACCACGGGCAGACCGTCCGTGTCCGGGGTGAGGGCTGTGTGGGCACCAACGGCGGCCCCAACGGTGATCTGTTGGTGGAAATTTATCTGCGTCGCCATCCCATTTTCACCCGGGATAACTACACAGTGTACTGTGAAGTGCCCATTTCCTTTACACAGGCGGCTTTGGGTGCGGAGATTCAGGTACCCACGCTGGACGGCAAGGTGGCCTTTGAGATTCCTGAGGGCACCCAGACCGGCACAGTATTTACCCTCCGTGAAAAGGGCGTTCCTGTGGTGAACAATCCCCGCCGTCGTGGCGACCAACGCTTCACCGTTGTGGTGGAGACCCCCACCAAGCTGACCAGAGAGCAGAAAGACCTTCTGCGGCAGCTGGACGGCACGCTGGAAGAGTCCCCCAAGCGGAAGAAGTTCTTCGATACCATCAAGGATATTTTTGATTAAACAAAAAGCGGACACTTCGGTGTCCGCTTTTGTCTATCTTGGCCCCCTCACAAGGGGAGCCGAGGGCACTATTGTGCCAAATACTTTCTGTTCTAACCGTTGGACAAGGTGCATAATATGAACCACCTGGAAAACGGAGGGATGGTTCATGAAACGATTTGTAATTCTTTTGGCGGTGTGTGCGGTGATTTTGTGTGTAAGCGTGCCGGCATCTGCGGCGGAGCTGAATATTCCGGCAGAAAGTGCCTTACTTATGGACATCGCCACAGGCACCGTGCTCTATGAGCAGAACGCCCACGCAAAGCTGGCCCCGGCCAGTGTCACCAAGGTGATGACCATGCTTCTCGTTATGGAAGCCATCGACTCCGGAAAAATTGGCTGGAACGACACCGTAACCGTCTCGGAATCCGCGGCGGCCAAAGGCGGCAGCCAGATCTACCTGAAAGTGGGGGAGACCATGTCTGTGACGGATATGCTCAAATCTGTGGCAGTGTCCTCCGCCAACGACTGTGCCTGTGCCCTGGCAGAGCACATTGCCGGGTCGGAAAGTGCCTTTGTGGCCAAGATGAACGCCCGGGCCCAGGAGCTGGGGATGAAGGACACCCATTTTGTCAACTGCACCGGCCTGGACGACGATCCGGAAGCGAAAAATCATCTGACCAGTGCCTACGACATTGCCCTCATGAGCCGGGAGCTGATGCAAAAGCATCCCGATATTCAAAAATTCACCACCATTTGGATGGATACGGTGCGAAATGGGACATTTGGCTTAGCCAACACCAACAAGCTGGTGCGGTTTTATCCCGGTGCTACGGGACTGAAAACCGGCTTTACCTCTGCCGCTGGATATTGCCTGTCCGCTACGGCCGAGCGAAACGGTTTGGGTCTGATCGCCGTGGTGATGGGAGCAAAAACCTCCCAGGACCGCTTCGCAGGCTGCAAGACCATGTTGGATTACGGGTTTGCCAATTTCGCTTTGATACAGCCGGAAATTCCCAGAGAAAATGCCGTGGCTGTGAAATTGGGCACACAAAATGCGGTATCTGCTGTTCCGGCGGAAAATGTGAAATTTCTGCTGGACAAGGGACAGGTGGATCAGGTGACCACCCAGATCCTTTTGGAGGAGACCGTCACCGCTCCGTTGAGCAAGGGACAAAAAATCGGTACGCTGACGGTCCGGGTAGGGGAACAGGTGCTGGCACAAGTGCCCATGGTTGCCAAAGAGGCTGTTCCCCGGCTGACCTGGTGGGATTTGTTTTTACAGGTGTTGCAACGCATCTCCATGGCAAAGCCTCAGTGATCCATGTTGGCTTTTTTGCACCGGATCATCAAAATATAGAGCATACTGCTCAGTCGATTTAGGGCTTGCAATAAATCCGGGCGGGTTGGATTGCCGTCGGCATCGGAAAAGGCGTGCACCGCCCGGAGTTCCGCCTCCCGGGCGGCACAACGGCATCGGTTCAGCCGGGCGATCAGCAGGCCATCGGCGGCCTCGGGCATGAAATGGGGCTGGCCGTAGAAATCCTGGGGGCGGTGACTGTGGCTTCGTAATTCTTCCGGACTAAGACCGCACAGTTTACCCCCGGGGACCGGCTCACCCAGCACCTCGCACCGCAGGAGCATCCGGGCGAAGGAGAGGACTTCGCCCAAGCTCTTTGCGGTTTTTTCGTCACATTCCAGCCCACATAATATTATCTCGGCTTCCAGGGTATCCATTGCCCCCCGGAAAGCGATCCGGGGGTGGGTCTTGGGCACCAAAATATCCCCATTCAGGTGGGTCATATGCTCCGGTTTTTCCGTAACAAACCCACCGCTGAGGAGCTTCCAGCACTCTTTTTTTGCCTGCTCTGCCGGCAAAATGGGAATCCGCTCCCGGGACAGATAATCCCGGGCCCCGGAGGTGAGCTGGTCGTTTTTCCCCAGGTAAAAGACCCGTTTTCCCTCCCGGTTCCGGAGATTGTCCCGGACGTTTTGCTCCGTGTAAAGCATTACTGCTTGGCGTTAGGTGCGGATCTTTTGCTGGGCAAAATGGCGTCCACCTCGGTGTGAGGCCGGGCGATGACGTGAACGGAGACCAGCTCGCCTACCTTTTCCGCGGCGGCGGCACCGGCATCTGTGGCGGCCTTGACAGCACCCACGTCGCCCCGGACCATCACGGTCACCAGACCGCCCCCGGCCATTTCCTTGCCTACCAGCTGTACGTTTGCGGATTTTACCATGGCATCCGCCGCTTCAATGGCCCCTACCAGGCCCTTTGTTTCGATCATACCCAAAGAATTTGTGTCCATTATTGTTACTTCCTTTCAAACATAATGATATTTTGTGGGATGTGCTCTACCCTCCCCCGGGGGGAGGGTGGATTTGAATTCGCTACTAGCGAATTCAAAGACGGGTGAGGAACGGCGGCAGAAACGAGCATAGAATATGCCTATACAGTGGCATAAATCTTACCTTACTGCCCGCATTCCTCATCCGCCTCGCTTACGCTCGGCACCTTCCCCCCGGGGGAAGGTTTATTTTGCGTTCAATCGTTCCAGCAATTTCTCCGTCAGGATTGCCACCAGGTCGTCATCTGCATGGGGCGTGCAAGGTTTTTCTTCCATGTCCCAGGCCACCCGGCGGATGTTCACGAGATCCAAGGGGGAGATGTTGTTGGAGGATGCACTTCCGCCCACCGCACCGCATCCCAGAGTCAACGCGGGGAACAACGATGTGGAAGCACCGATGCCTCCCAGGGCCGCCGGTGTGTTCACCAAAAACCGGGAGACCGGAATTTGCAGAGCGAATTTTTCCACTACGGCCCGGTCCTGGGCGTGGATGGCGAAGGTGTGGCCCGCACCCTCGTGGGTCAGCACCTCGATGGCTTTTTCCAGAATGGCGTCCTCACTGTCCATGACGAAAAATGCCAGAACCGGGCAGAGCTTTTCCATGGAATAGGGCCGGGTGGGGCCGGCTTCCTGCTCCCGGGCCACCAGCACTTTTGTGCCGGATGGCACGGAAAATCCAGCTTTTTCCGCCAAAAATGCGGCGTTTTTGCCCACAATCTCCGGGTTCAATGCCCCAGTGGGGCGGAACAGCAATTTTGCCAGCCGTCCGGCCTCTTCGGTTGACATAAAATAGAAGCCCTGCTTTGCACCCTCTTGCCGCACCGTCTCTTCCAGACACTTTTCCACGATGATGGATTGTTCCGAAGCACAGACCGTACCGTAGTCAAAGGTCTTCGACCGGGCAATACAGGAAAGAGCCTGCTTTACATCCGCTGAGCGGTGGATATAGGCCGGGCCGTTGCCCGCACCCACGCCGATGGCCGGCTTGCCGGAAGAATAGGCTGCTCTCACCATTGCCGGGCCGCCGGTGGCCAGAATCAGCCGCACATGGTCGGATGCCATCAGCTCCTGACACCCGGCCATGGATGCCAGGCTCAGGCAGCTTACCGTGCCGGGAGGAGCACCGGCTTCTTCCGCGGCGGCGGCCACGATCCGGGCCGCCCGCAATGTGCAGGAAACGGCCTTGGGATGGGGAGAAAAGACCAAAGTATTGCCGCTTTTGATGGCGATCATGGCCTTGTAACAGACGGTGGATGTGGGATTGGTGCTGGGGACGATGGCGGCGATCACGCCCATGGGCACGCCAATTTCCCACAGTTTTTTCTCCGGAATTTCCCGCAAAAGACCCACGGTTTTCATGCCGCGAATGGCACGCATCACTTTTTCTGACGCAAAGCGGTTCTTGGTAATCTTGTCTGCGGCGTTGCCGAAGCCGGTCTCTTCCACCGCCATCCAGGCCAGTTCATCCGCTGCGGCGGAGAATTTTTTGGCGATGTTTTCCACAATGGCGTCCAGTTTTTCCTGGGGAAAAGAACCCAGGATTTTTTGTGCCGCCTCGGCCTGACGGCACAGAAGTCTCGCTTCCTGCCGGGCGGCTAAATCTTTGTCAATTTCCAAAATATCAACTCCTTTAAGCCTTCCCCTTGAGGGGAAGGTGTCAAAAATCTTTGATTTTTGACGGATGAGGTGGTGTCGCATTGCGACAATATATATTTGCACGGCTGTTTCACAACCTACACCTCATCAGTCATTTGCTCGTTCCTCACAAATGCCAGCTCCCCCTCAAGGGGAAGCCTTAGGTGCGTGGCCTTTGTGCCACATCTTTCACAGCACTTGCAAAGGCATCGCAGGCCGCCTGACAGGCACTTTGGGTGCCCGAGAGCAGTCCACCGCCGAAATTGGTTTCGCTGGGAGGTGCATATAGTTTACATAACTTTACATCCGCCGCTTTCAGGGCATAATCCATGGCGTACATGGCCTCCAGGGGCGGTGCGATGAGATAAGCAATGGCACTTCCTGTGGGAACGCCGGCCTCCTTGGCAAGAAACGACCCCACGCTACTGACGGTGTGTGCCAGATACGGCACGTCGTTTACGTCCTCAAAACCAACCCGACCCAGGGCGGCAATGGCCGCATCCATGCCGCTTCGCACCGCCCCGGGGCTCGCCCCGGACAGGATGCCGATGACTTCCCCGGCATTGGGGGTGGAAGCGTTGGCTGCCCCGGCATAGAAGCTCCGGGCGTAGGATACTTCCACCTCTGCGGCTTTCGTGGCGGCATCCAGGGCGATATAGGTGGCGTCATCGCTGTCCGTGGTGAGCAGACCCAAGCTGGTGTGGCCCTTTGGTGCACCCAGACTCCGGGCAAGGCCGGGGTCTGCCCCAGGCAGATACCGGATGGCCAAAACTTTCACGGGAATCATTGTGCCGCCTCCAGATGCAGTCCCACGCCGGAGACTTTTTTCTTCAAAATGGTGTCAATGAGCTCGGCAATATACGCCCCGGCTTCCGCCGCCGGTGTACCCTGGGCGTGGATATTGGAGACCACGGTGCGGCTGGATTCCGACACGCCGGTGTGAGGCTTGTAAGTGATATAGGCGGACATGCTCTTGTCCGTCACCAGGCCGGGACGCTCGCCCACCAGCACGCAGACCAGCTCACAGCCGGTGATGTCACCCACCGCATCGCCTGCACCTACACGGCAGTATTTCACAAAAATATCCTTGCCGGTTTGGATGCCCCGGGCTTTCAGGCCGTCCTTCATGGCCGCCAGGCAGTCCATGGCATTGGCGGCAATGGCGGCAGAGGACAGGCCGTCGCCCACCACGATCTGCACCCGGGGCGGCGTGTCGATAACGCCCTTGATGGCCTTGGCGTTATGCTCATCAAAGCATCGGCCCAAATCGGGACGGGTGAGGTATTCTTCCTTGTCGTTGCACTTGGTTTTGGTGGGGAGCAGGTCGTACTCCTTGGCAAAATCCGCTTCCAGCTCCGACCATACCGCATCCTGGGCCGCCGCGTGATCCGCCCGGAATCGGAGCATGGTCAGGGTCTTATACCGGGGGCCGGCCCGGCCTGCACCCAGACGGGCCGGGGTTTTCATTTTCATTTTTTTGAATTTTTCTCCGTTCGCCGGGTTTTCCACAAGATACAGCTCCCGGAGGTTCAGCTTGGTCACATCCGGGACAAAATCTCCCTCGTGAAAATGCTCCTCTTTTGGCTGTGGGCCGGGCTTGGTTGGCTTGTAGTCGCTGCCCTTGACCATAGGCTCCTTGCCCATTCCGGCCAGTATTTCCGCAATCATGGCGGATAATTCTTCTTTGTTCATAGGATTCCTCCTTTGACCTTCCCCCTGGGGGGAAGGTGGCAAAAATCTTTGATTTTTGACGGATGAGGGGAACAAATGAGCCCCTCACCCGTCAGCCTGTTCGGCTGACACCCTCCCCCAAGGGGGAGGGTCGCCTCCGGCACAGGTTAAAACAGCAATGCCGAGCCGTCGCCGGCCTTGGCTGTGAGTTTTCCGTTCTCCACGAAGCCCATCTTTTCCAGCCATCGCTGGAATCCCGGGATGGCGGTCTTGCCGGTGATCTCCCGCAAAGCGGCGGTCTCCCGGAAGCCGGTGGTCTGATAATTGAGCATGATGTCGTCCCCATGGGGGATGCCCATGAAATAGTTGCACCCGGCCATGGTCAGCAAGGCGGCCAGATTTTCAATGTCGTTCTGGTCGGCTTTCATGTGGTTGGTGTAGCAGCAGTCGCAGCCCATGGAAATGCCGGTAAGCTTGCCCATGAAGTGGTCCTCAAGACCTGCCCGGGTCACCTGCCGGGCATCGTACAGATACTCCGGGCCGATGAAGCCAACCACGGTGTTGACCAAAAAGGGCTGAAACCGCTTTGCGAAGCCATAGCACCGGGCCTCCATGGTCACCTGATCCGTGCCGTGGTGGGCATTGCTGGAAAGTTCCGAGCCCTGGCCGGTCTCAAAGTACATCACGTTGGGCCCTTCCGCAGTGCCGTCACGGAGCAGCAAATCCCTTGCTTCCGCGATGGTGGCGGCATTGAAGCCGAAGGCGGCGTTGCCCTTTTCTGAGCCGGCGATGGACTGGAAAATCAGATCGCAAGGTGCCCCGGCACGAACCGCTTTCATCTGTGCGGTGACGTGGGCCAGGACGCAGATTTGCGTGGGAATAGCCCAATGTTCCTTGATCTCCTGAAAACGGCGGAGAATTTTCCCTACCTGCTCCGGGGAGTCGGTGACAGGATTGAGGCCAATCACCGCGTCACCCGCACCGAAGGTCAGACCCTCCAACACCGAGGCGGTGATGCCCTCCGGGTCGTCGGTGGTGTGGTTGGGCTGCAACCGGCAGGACAGGGTGCCGGGCAAGCCGATGGTGGTGTTGCAATGGGCGGTGACGGTGATTTTGTTTGCCGCGTAAATGAGGTCAAGATTGCTCATCAGCTTGGCCACCGCCGCCACCATTTCGGAAGTCAGACCCCGGCTTACCTTGCGAATGTCCGCTCCGGTGGTGGTTTCCGACAAGATCCACTCCCGGAATTCAGCAACCGTCCAATTGCGGATACGATTGTAAGTCGGTTCGTTCACGTCGTCCTGAATGATCCGGGTGACCTCGTCCTCCTCGTAGGGGACGGCGGGGTTCTCCCGGAGATCGCCCAAGGTCAGGGCGGACAGCACCACCTTGGCGGCGGTGCGCTCCTGAGCAGATTCTGCTGCCAGACCGGCCAGTTTGTCACCGGTCTTTTCCTCGTTGGCCTTGGCCAGGACCTCTTTGATATCCCGGAAAGCATAGGTTTTTCCGGATAAAGTTGTTTTGAGAATCATACTTTCTCCTTTCTTGAAAAGCCTTCCCCCGGGGGGAAGGTGCCGAGCTTTAGCGAGGCGGATGAGGAATGCGGGCGGTAACCGTTAAGTCTTGGGCATGTATAGACCTATTCCTGTGTTGGTTCTGCCGCCGTTCCTCACCCGTCTTCAAAATTGCCTATAGAGAGCAATTTTGAATCCACCCTCCCCCCGGGGGAGGGTATTTAAGTGCGCACGTTAGGTCGAACGTTTTCTTGTCAGCAGCAGTGCAACGACCACTGCGCTAACGCCGCCGGTCAGTTTGCCGATGATCACAGCCGGGAGCATTTCCGGAGCAAAGCCGGCAGTAAAACCCATGTGGTCGCCGAATACAAAGGCCGCGCTCACCGCAAAGGCCACATTCACCACCTTGCCCCGTGTGTCCATGTTTTTCATCATGTCAAAGGTTGCGATGGAATTGGCCAGGCTGGCGATGAGACCGGCCGCGGCGGTGTCATTGATGTGCAGAAATTTACCCAGCTTCAAAAGGGGCTTTTTCAGCAGCTTGGTGACGGCGTACACCAGAGGAAACGCACCGGCCAGCACGATGGCGATGGCTCCCACCGTTTCGAAGCCGTCGGATATGGGGGCAAGGCCGGGGATGATGACGAAACCCGTCAGTGTCTCCACGATGGCGCACACCAGACCTGCGGTGATCAGGGCGAGGATGCCCTTGCCGAACCAGCCGAAGCCTTTGATCATGGCTTTTTCAAATCTCCACAGGCCCAAAGCAATGAGCAAAGCGATGAGGGCAATGGGAATGAGATTGCGCAGTACCATCAGGGGGTCAAAACCGGCCACAAGTCCGCCTGCAAATACGCCAACGGGGATGGTCACCACGCCGCACAGGATGCCCTTGGCTAGAGAGGGGCGGTCTTCTTCCTGTAAAATGCCCATGGCCACCGGGATGGTAAACACCACCGTTGCCCCCAGCATGGAGCCGGTGATCACGCCGCCCAAAAGGGCCGCATCTGCATCGGCAGTCAGCTCCTGTGCCAATGCGCCGCCGCCCATGTCACAGGCGAGGATGGTGCCGGCAAACATAGCTCCGTCTGCCCCTAAAAAGTTGTAAACAGGTACGACCACGGGTCTGAGGAGATTTGCCAGCACCGGGGCAAGACAGATGATACCCACCATAGCCATGGCAAGGCTGCCCATGGCTAAAATACCGTTTTCAAATTCCTGCCCCAGGCCGAATTTGTTACCCAAAATCCGATCCAGCGCGCCCAAAACCGCGAAAATTGCCATAATAGCGATTAAAATCTCATGGACGCTCATACTTTCCCTCCGGGTCCAGGATGGCTACCACAGCCGCATCCACCGGAGCGTCCATGCAATACCGGGATGCTACTGTTCCCGTGATCAGCAGAACATGGTCGCCTGTTCCTGCACCCACCTGATCCGCCGCTACCATTTGTTCGTCTCCCACCTTGACCACCAAAAAGGTCTGGCCTTGCAGACAGGCGGCTTTTCTTGTGGCCCATACTGAGCCGGATACAACACCAATTTTCATTCCGATCCCTCCAAAATTTCTTTTGCCAAAGGTGTCAATACCGCACCGGGGCCGGGCTTTCGTCCGGTGCGACGCATGGCTCTGGCTTCCTCGGCAGTAATCAGCCGTTTTTGCCCGCCGTCGGTGAAAATAACGCCCCAGTTTTTCAGTTCCCGCTGTGCCGATGCCAGGCTTGCCGCCAAGGCCCGATTTTTCGGTGCCTGGGGCAGACCGGGGGTATATAAAAAAACGGGCGTACCCTCTGCCAAGGCTGAAAGCACCGTTTCTTCCCTAAAATGCAAAAGCTGATTCAGCGTCAGCGAGCCGATGACCACTGCATCATAGGGGGCAGTGTCCCCATATTCGTAGCCAAAGGACAGGGGCGGTGTTTTGCCCACCAAATATGCCCGGTTCATGGCAAAATCCTCCCCAGATCCCCGTTTTTAAAGCCGCAGGCGTTGGCCTCGTCGTAATCCAGATGCACCGCCGCCGCAAAATCCTTGTGGATACGCACCACCACATCGTCAAAAATACAGGGACGACGGGTGAAGGTCTGCAATTTGACGACCTGACCGTCGGTAACGTGGAATTTTTCACCGTCAGCCGGTGTCAGATGAATGTGCCGCTGTGCGGCAATCACTCCCCGGGGCAGATCCACCCGGCCTTTCGGCCCAAGCAAAGAGATGGGCGGCGTGTCTTTCACGTCTCCGGACAGGCGGATGGGGGGCTCAATGCCCAAAACTCTGCCGTCCGTCAGAGAAATTTCCACCTGACCCTCTTTTCGCTCCGGGCCGAGGACGGCCACGTTCTGAAATTCTCCCTTTGGACCAAGAACGGTGACCCGTTCATTGGCAAGAAATTGCCCCGGCTGGGATAAGGGCCGCTTGGGGGTCAGCTCGTGACCGAACAGGGCCTTGGCCTGCTGGGCAGTCACATGCACATGCCGCCCGGAGGCTTCCAATTCTATGAATATGTGAGAAAAAACCGCATCGGCTAAGACCTTTAATGCTTTTTCGTCCAAAAGATTCAACTCCTTTTATCGCTCCAAAATCAGCGTCTTCACCACCACCGGCAGGGCCGGGCCGATGGGGTTGCCCACGTCCAGATAATCCCCGTTTTTCAGCCGCACCCGGTCGATGCACAAAATTCCGGCATCCCCGCCCCGGCACAGGGCTATGGCCTGTCCCAGAGCCTTCGCCATATCCTGCTCCACGCAGACCAGAATGGGGTCGGGCACAGCCTCCGCAATGACCCCGGCCAGCTCCTTGATGCGGCTGTACGGGGCATCGGCAAATCCCGGCAAAGCCAGAACGCTGAGGGTATCCTGCCCGGCAAGTTTTCCACGGATGCCCTGTACCGTTAATTCGTCCTCGGATACTGCCACCACCGGGCGGTTTTTCAAGGGCAAGGGCACATTTTGCAGATATACCGTACTGCCGGAAAGCTGGGCACTGTGGCACCCGGCACCGATGACGGTGGCCCGGATGGTCTCTGCCCCCAGCCGATAATCCCCTTGGCACAGGCGGCTTTCCCGGATGGCCCGGCCTAAAATCGGCCCCATATCCCCAAAGGCAAAGGACGGATGGTGGGTTTCGATGCAGTCTGCAACGCCCCCGGAAAAGGAGATCACCGCGTTTTCTACGTGACAGCCTTGGGACTGACCCAGTTCTGCGGTACGCAGACGGCTGAGAAGATCCGTTGCCGGACGTAAGCCGGCGGCCATTTCCAAAGCCTCGGCCAGCATCCGGGCCACCGGTGCCAAATCCTCATCCTTAACCGTGTCTCCCACAGAAAAATTACACAGGCCCGCCAAAACCGGGGAGATGTAGGTAATACGCCCGGTTTCGGTGCATTTGACCAGCCGTCCGCCCACGTTCAGACAGTCGGTGCAGGTGATTTTGCCGTCTTCGATCAGAGCCAGGTTGGATGTGCCGCCGCCGATGTCCATATGGAACACCCGTTTTCCGGTCTGCTGACTGTACGCCGTTGCCCCGGCACCCCGGGCGGCCAGTACGCTTTCCAAAGCCGGTCCGGCGGTGGCCACTACAAAATCTCCGGCGTATTCTGACAGGGCATCCAGCACAGCTTTTGCGTTTTCCTTTCGGGATGTTTCCCCGGTGATGATCACCGCACCGGTATCCACATCCTGCCGGGAAATGCCGGCATTTTTATATTCTTGCTCCACTATGGTGCGGATTTTGTCACCATCTACCAAATTTCCCTCCAAAAGCGGAGTGAAATGAATGGGACTGCGATACAAAACTTCCCGTCCGGCGATCTCCATTTCCGGAACGGCAAAAGAGGATGCACGATTGGAAATCGTGAGTCGTGATACGATCAGTTGGGTGGAGGTGGTTCCCACATCCAAGCCAACACTCAAAAGTGTTTCATCCACGGCCGGTACACTCCCGGAGTACTTGCCGCACCATGTTTTCCGTCACAGACCCTGGGTTGGTGGCACAGCAGGGGTCGGCTAGGGTGGCGGCAAGGATTTCATCCGTCCGGGCGGCCAGCTCTGCCGGTTGGATGCCGGCCTGAGCCAATGTGCCGGGAAGTTTCAGAGCGTTTCGCAGGCGAATCAGGGCATTTTTTAGATTCCGGACGGACATGGTGTCGCTTCCGCTGCCCAGTCCCATCCGCCGGGCCAGGTCGGCGTATTTTTGCCCGGCAAATTCTGCGTTGACGGCCACCACCGCCGGGAGCAATATGGCGTTCAGCCGTCCGTGGGGCAGATGAAATTGGCCGCCCAAGGCATGGGAAAGGGCATGGCAAAGGCCCAAACCGGCCTGGGTAAAGGACAGCCCCGCCATAGTGGACGCAATGTGCACATCCAGCCGCACGCTTTTATCCCCGGAAAAGGAGGCTTCCAGCAGGGAAGATGCGGTGCGGAACGCATCTGCCGCGAGTGCGTCAGTCATGGGGTTGGCGTTTGTGCCCACCCAGGCTTCCAATGCGTGAGCCAGCACGTCAAAACCGCTGTCGGCAATCAGTGCCGGGGGCAGCTGCGTGAGAAGTTCCCCTTCCAAAATGGCCATTTTGGGGCGGAGTTTTTTATCTACAAGGGGGTGTTTTACCCCGTTATGGGTCAAAATGGCAAAATCCGTCACTTCCGAGCCGGAGCCGGAGGTGGTGGGAACGGCGATGAGGGGGATGTCCAGGCCGCTGAAATAGGCCATGGCCTTGGCACAGTCCATGGCACTTCCGCCGCCGAGAGCCACCATGCCGTCGGGGCTGAATTGCTGCAGCTTTGCCGTTCCCTCTGCCACCAGCTCCACCGTGGGGTCGGGCATGATTTTGTCGAAAATTTCGTAAGAATCCGCCATTTTTCCCAGGCGTTCTGCCCAGCCATTTTTGGAGAAAAACGGATCGGAAACGATCATCAGCCGCTGAAACTTCTCCCCGGCAATGGCCGAAACCACTCCGGTGCCCATGATGATCTTGGTTTCACAGGAAAATTCCTTCATATCCATACCACCTTTTGTCCCTATTCTTTCCCATTTCTTCCTGTATTATTTATGAAAAATTCAAACTACATACTAGAAGTTGGGCGATGGGTGTGGTATAATGCAAAGTAAGTATGCCATATTGGGAGAAAATTGCTTATGCTGGAACTTTTGGCACCTGCCGGCTCCATGGAAGCGTTGTATGCCGCCGTGCAAAACGGTGCGGACGCGGTCTATCTGGGAAGCGGCATCTTCAATGCCCGTCAGGGCGCGAAAAATTTCACACCCCAAATGCTCACCGAGGCGGTGAAATACTGCCATGTCCGCGGTGTGGCGGTGCATTTGACATTGAACACCCTGGTTTCTGACCGGGAGATGAACGATGTGATCGCCCTGATCCGCAATGCCGCCCTGAGCGGCGTGGATGCGTTTATCGTGCAGGATCTGGCTGTGGTACAGCTATGCCGTCAGATCGCACCCCATGTCCCCATCCACGGCTCTACCCAGATGAGCATTCACTCTCTGTCCGGCGTTTTGCTGTGTGCCGCCATGGGTATGACCCGGGTAGTGCTGAGCCGGGAGCTGGGCCGGGACGACATCCACTATATTACCCAGAATTCCCCTATTGAAATTGAAGTGTTTGCCCACGGTGCATTGTGTATGTGCTATTCCGGGCAATGTTACCTGTCCGCTGCCATCGGTGGCCGTTCCGGCAACCGGGGGCGGTGTGCCCAGCCCTGCCGTCAGAGCTATGGCTACGGCCGGTGGGAGAACAGGCATCCCCTGAGCCTGAAAGACAACTGCTTGCTGCCCTATCTGAAAGAATTGCAGAACATGGGCGTGGCCTCCATCAAGCTGGAAGGCCGCATGAAACGGCCGGAATATGTGGCCACGGTGACCAATGTATACCGCCGTGTGCTGGATGGAGAACCCATCACCGAGGAGATGCTTTCCGCCCTTTCCGCGGCGTTCAGCCGCCAGGGCTTTACCGACGGTTATTATGCCGGGAAGACCGGACAGGGCATGTTCGGCACCCGGGAGGATAAATATGACGATGCCAAATGGCTCTCAGCCGTCCGTTCCACCTATGAGGCCAAGGAAAATCCCTTGGTGGGCATTTCTATGAAAGCGATGGTGACAGAAGGGGAGACTTCTCTGACCGTCATAGACCCCGAGGGCCGCACCTGCCGTGTGACAGGTCCGGGTGCGGAGGTCGCCCGTGCGGTGGCACTGACGGAGGATGCTCTTCGTGACCGGTTGTCGAAAACCGGTGGCACGCCCTATTATTTGCAGGATTTTTCCGCTGTCATTGACAAGGGTCTGACCCTTTCCGCCGCATCCATCAACGCTCTGCGTCGGGATGCCCTGAACCGGCTGACGGCTCTGCGGGCACGCCGGGACACCCCTGCACTCCATCGCCCGGCCAGAACCAAGGTCTATGCCGGACTGAAAGAGATCCCTGCCCCGGTGGTACAGGTGACCACCAAGGAGCAGATCACGGAAAAGCTGATAAAAATGAAACCCGCGGCACTATATGTGCCTCTGCACATTCTTGCAGAGGATCCCATTTACTGCCATGAGCTGGGCCGGCGGGTCCGGGTGGCGGCAGTTCTGCCCCGGATCGTCCGGGATCATGAGCTGGAACGGATTAAGCGGGATCTGCGTACCGTCAAGGATATGGGCATCCGGGATGCCCTGGTGGGCAATCTGGGCCTATTAATGCCGGTGCGGGAAATGGGACTGCGCATCCGGGGTGACTATGGTCTGAACATTTATAATTCCCAGGCGGTCAATCTCATGCGGGAACTGGAACTGCAAAGTGTTACCCTCAGCTTTGAAATGACCATGCCCCAAATCCGGGACGTATCCAAGGCAGTGCCCTGTGAAATTCTGGTCTACGGCCGTCTGCCCCTGATGGTGACGGAAAACTGTTTAACCAAGGGTCGCAACGGAACTTGCACCTGTAATTTGTCCATGGGCAAACTGGTGGATAAGACCGGTGCGGAATTCCCCATCATCAAGGACGGAGATCAATGCCGGAGCATCCTGCTCAACGGCAAAAAGCTCAGCTGGCTGGATCGGCAGAAGGATCTGAACCGGCTGGGTCTGTGGGGTATCCGCATGTATTTCACCACGGAAAGCCCCCGGGAAGTGGATCATGTGTTGGATAATTACTTAGATCCCATGCCCTTTGACCCCGGTGCCTGCACAAGAGGATTGTATTTAAGAGGTTTGGAGTAATTTTATGGAATTGATACTTGCATCCCAGTCACCCCGTCGTCGGGAGCTTCTGGGATTGTTCCGTCTGCCCTTTGTGATCCGGGTGGCGGATATTGACGAAACCATGGATGAAACGGCTTCCGCTTATGACGAAGTGGCCCGGGTCAGCCGGGAAAAGGCCTTGGAGGTCAGCCGTGGGGAAGATGATGTGGTCATCGCTGCGGATACCATCGTGGTATGCCAGGGAAAGGTACTGGGAAAGCCCCACAGCACGGAAGAGGCGGTGCAAATGCTCAGCTTACTTTCCGGCCGGGATCATCAGGTCATGACCGGCATGACGGTACTGCGGGGGGAAAAGATCCTTTCCTGTACGGAAGTGACGGATATCCACTTCCGGGAACTGTCCAAAAAAGAAATCGACGCCTACGTTGCCACGGGAGAGCCCATGGACAAGGCAGGCGCGTACGGTATCCAGGGCGGTGCGGCCCTGTTTGCGGAAAAAATGGTTGGGGATTATTACAATGTGATGGGCCTGCCGGTGTGTAAGCTGCACCGGATGCTGACCCAACTTGCCCCGGAATTGTTTTAAGGAGTCCTTATGAGATATTTATTCACCAAAAAAGTGAAAATCGTGCTGATTATCGCCCTGTTGCTCACCGCCGGGTTGGCTGTGGCGGCCAATCTGCTGGGCACAACGGTGGGAGACGTGGTGGTGCAGTCTGTGCTCACGCCTCTGCGGGCCGGTGCCAGTGCGTTGACAGAGCAGGCGGAGCGGATCTACGATTATATCTTCAAATATGAGCAGCTGGAGGCGGAAAACGCCGCTTTGCGGGAGGAACTGTCCCAGATTCAGGAGGACAACCGGGATGCGGCATCCACCAAGCGGGAAAATGACCGCCTGCGGGAGCTGCTGGAACTGAAAGCGGAACATCCGGACTACGAGCTGGTGGACGGATATATCATCTCCTGGGATTCCCAGGACTGGTCCTACTCTTTTACCATTAACCGGGGTACCAAAGCGGGCATTGCGGAAGGTATGTGTGCCATCACCGAAAGTGGTGCTGTGGTGGGCGTGGTTACCCAAGTGGGAAGCAACTACGCAGTAGTTCGGTCGGTAATGGATTCGTCCTTGGATATCAGTGCAACCATTGCTTCTTCCGGCAATTCCGGCATCGTCCGGGGAGCGTACGCCAGCGGCAATCCCGGCATGCTGCGTATGGACTACCTGCCCTCTGCAGCTGTGGTGCGTAACAACGATCAGGTGGTCACAGCTGGCTCTACGGTCTATCCCCGGAATCTGATTTTGGGCAACATTGTGGACTGGGCCATGACGGATAACGGCATGGCAAAATACGCAATTTTGAAGCCTGCCGCGGATTTCGATTCTTTGGAGCAGATTTTTATCATCACCAACTTCGACACGGAGTAAAACTATGAAGTTGTTTAAACGCAAATATGAATTCAAGCCGGACCGCACCGACGGCGGCATCCTGAAAAAACTGTATATGACACCGCTTCAACGGAAAAACTTGTTAAAGTGGGCACTGATCAGCACGGTTTTGGTGGTACTGTCGTTGTTGCAGGACGTGGTGCTGGCCCAAATCAGCATCGGCGGTGCCACCTTTTGCCTGGTGCCTTGCGGCATTTTGATCTGTGCCATGTTCTTCGACCCGGAAACTGCGGCGGTATTTTCCTTGACCGCATCCACGCTGTACTTTTTTTCCGGATCGGCCCCGGGAACCTATACCATCGCTCTGCTCACCGCCTTGGCGACCCTCCTTTGCATCTTCCGCAGAGGATATCTGCAACGGTGTTTCAGTGCGTTTTTCCTGTGTGCCGCCGTGGGAATGATGGCCTATCAGCTACTGGTATTTGCAATTGGCTGTTTTTTGGGAAGTGCACTTCCGGCCCGATTTGGGGTGTTTATGCTGTGCGGCGGCCTGTCCGTGGCGGTAATGCCCCTGCTTTACCCCGTCTTTTTGTCCATTAGCAATATCGGAGGAGAAACATGGAAAGAATAACCCGGTTGCGTGTAACCGCTATATTGACGTTGTTCGGTCTGCTGATCGGATTTTTCGCCCTGCGGCTGTATGATCTGCAAATGATCCAGACCGGCGGCAATACCGACAATGTGAAAAAATTCTATACCGTCACCCGGGTCAAAGCTGCCCGTGGAGACATTTTAGATCGAAACGGCAATGTTCTGGTGACCAACCGGGCCGCCTATGACATGGTTTTCAATCACTATGTTCTGCTCAGCAACGAAGACCCCAATGGAAAGCTGCTGAAACTGGTGCAGCTGTGCCGGGAACTGGGCGTGACCTACAATGAGCATTTCCCCATTACCATGGAAGCTCCGTTCCAGTATACGCTGGATGAAATGGGAAGCAGTGCCCAAAACCATTTTCAGGCCTATCTGCCGGTGGTTGGCGGTGGCCTGGACTCAGATATTACCGCCCCGGTGCTGATCCGTACCCTGCGGGAGTATTATAAAATTCCCGACACCTGGTCGGATGCGGATGCCCGTGCGGTGATCGGCTTGCGTTACGAATTGCGTCTGCGGCAGGATATCACCAATCTTCCCAACTATGTATTCATGGAAGACGTGGACAATAAGGTATTGGCGGCTATTTTGGAGCTGGGCACACCGGGTCTGAATACGGAAGAATCCATGACGCGGGTGTACAATACGGAATACGGTGCCCATATTTTGGGCTATATCGGTGCCATTACTGCAAAGCAATGGCAGGACACTTATAAGGAAAAAGAAGGCTATCAAATGGACGCCCTGGTGGGTCAGAGCGGATTGGAAGAGGCCTTTGAGGAGTATTTGCACGGCATTGACGGCTATCGGGTGGACGTGGTTACCTCCGACGGTACGCTCATCGATCAGTATTATCAAAAAGATCCCGATACCGGTGAGGAGTATCGCCCCATCGCCGGTAAAAATGTGGAACTGACCATCGATCTGGATTTGCAAACCACCGCCGAGGAACAGCTGGACGCACTGATCACCGAGTTGCGTAACCAAGTGGACGAAAACCCAGACGATGAGGAAATCCCCGACGGTGCGGATGCCGAAGGCGGCAGCGTGGTGGTGATGGATGTCAGAACCGGTCAGATTCTGGCCTGTGCCAGCTATCCCACCTACAATCTGTCCACCTTCCGGGAAGATTACAGCGATTTGGCCCAGCAACCCTTTGCACCCTTGTTTAACCGGGCGTTGCAAGCCACCTACGCCCCCGGTTCCACCTACAAAATGAACATGGTGGTGGCGGGCATCCATTCCGGCGTGATCAGTTCCAGCACAAGAATCACTGACCAAGGTGTTTACAGAAAGTATTCCGGATTTAATCCCAAGTGTCTGACATGGACTACCTCCGGCAGAACCCATGGCCACATCAATGCGTCCGAAGCATTGTGTGTATCGTGTAACTATTTCTTCTATGCCCTGGCAGACAGTAAGAATATGGACTGGAACGTGGTGGACCAAACAGCCAAGGCTCTCGGCCTGGGAGAACCCACCGGCGTGGAGCTGTTTGAATACACTGGCTACCGTGCCAACGCGGAGACGAAGAAGCTGCTTCATACCGCTGAAGGTACCAGCGGCTGGTATCCTGCTGACCAGATCACGGCATCCATAGGCCAGTCAGATAACAAATTCACCCCCATGCAGCTGTGCGTTTACACGTCCACCTTGGCCAACCGGGGAACCCGGTACAAGGCAACCTTCCTGAACCGGGTGGTGTCTTCCGACTATACCCAGCTGGAATATGTGAACGAGCCCGTTATCGTCAGCAAATTCGATATCTCCGATGATGCGTATTACGCCTACACCAAGGGTATGCGGGATGTGGCACTCACCGGTACGGCAAGATCCATTTTGAAAAACTATCCCATCCCTGTGGCGGCCAAGACCGGTACAGCGGAAACCGATTCCGGCGGATCTGACAACGGTGCGTTTGTGTGCTACGCCCCTTATGACGATCCCGAGATTGCCATTGTGGTCTACGGCGAAAAGGCCGGCCACGGCCGGACTATGGGCCAGATCGCCAAGGCACTTCTGGACACCTATTTCCAGGATGAGCTGGTGGGCGACCTGATCCCTGGTGAAAACGAATTGGGTTAATTAAGATGTAAAAAGAGCCTGTTGCGGTTGCAACAGGCTCTTATCCTTTGCTTTATTTCTTCAAAAATGCATCAATGGCGGCGGCACCCTTTTTGCCGGCACCCATGGCCAAAATGACAGTGGCAGCACCGGTGACGGCATCGCCGCCGGCGAACACGCCCTCACGGGTGGTCATTTCGTTCTCATCCACGATCAGGCAGCCCTTGCGGTTGGTGTCCAGACCGGGAGTGGTGGAGCGAATCAGGGGGTTGGGGCTGGTGCCCAAGCTCATAATGACGGTGTCCACGTCCAGAATGAACTCACTGCCCGCAATTTCGATGGGACGGCGGCGACCGGAAGCGTCCGGCTCACCCAGCTCCATGCGGATGCACTTCATACCGCAGGCACGGCCATCTGCATCGCCGATGATCTCGATGGGGTTGCACAGAGTCTTGAACTCGATGCCCTCTTCCTTGGCGTGGTGCTGTTCTTCCAGACGGGCGGGCATTTCCGCTTCGCCACGGCGGTAGACAACATACACATTCTCCGCACCCAGACGCATGGCACACCGGGCGGCGTCCATAGCCACGTTACCGCCGCCAACGACGGCAACATTCTTGGACTTGATGATGGGGGTGTCGTAATTTTCGTCGTAAGCCTTCATCAGGTTGGTACGGGTCAGATACTCGTTGGCGGACATAACGCCCTTCAAGCTCTCGCCGGGGATGTTCATGAACATGGGCAGACCTGCACCGGAGCCCACAAACACAGCCTTAAAGCCCATATCGAACAGCTCGTCGATGGTCAGAACCCGGCCGATGACCATATTGGTCATCACCTTGACGCCCTGGGCTTCCAGCTTGGTGATCTCGTTTGCCACGATGGCCTTGGGCAGACGGAATTCGGGGATGCCGTACACCAGCACGCCGCCGGCGGTATGCAGAGCCTCAAACATGGTCACTTCGTAGCCCATTTTTGCCAAATCGGATGCGGCGGTCATACCGGCAGGGCCGGAACCCACCACGGCAACCTGAATGCCGTTGGAGGCTACCTTTTCGGGCATGGCGTTCACATTTTCCCGATACCAGTCGGCCACAAAACGCTCCAGGCGGCCGATGGCCACCGGCTCGCCCTTGATGCCGCGGACGCACCGGGCTTCACACTGGGTCTCCTGGGGGCAGACTCTGCCGGACAGAGCGGGCAGGGCATTGGTGGAGGTGATAATTTCGTAAGCAGCCTTAAAGTCGCCCTCTTCCACCTTGGCGATGAACTCGGGGATGCGTACGTTAACAGGACAGCCCTCCACACACTTGGGATTCTTGCACTTCAAGCACCGGCCGGCTTCGGCGATTGCCATTTCGGCGGTGTAGCCGAGAGTAACTTCCTTGAAATTCCGGGCCCGGACCTTGGGATCCTGCTCCGGCATGGGAGTTTTGGTCAAAGTCATGTTTGCCATTGCACAATCCTCCTTACTTAATGAGTTCCTTGCCCATGGCTTCCATGCGGCAACTGTGGGTCTCGGTCACTTCTGCTTCCCGGGTGCGGTACAGGCTGTTGCGGCTCATGAGCTCCGCAAAGTCCACCTTGTGGCCGTCAAATTCCGGGCCGTCCACGCAGGCGAATTTGGTCTCGCCGCCAACGGTAACGCGGCAGCCGCCGCACATACCGGTGCCGTCCACCATGATGGGGTTCAGGGACACGGAGGTATGGACTCCGAAAGGCTCGGTGGTCTTGCAGACGAATTTCATCATGGGCACAGGGCCGATGGCCAGAACTTCGTCAAATTTTTCGCCAGCATGCAGCATCTCCTGCAAGGGCTGGGTCACCAGGCCGTGACGGCCGTAAGAGCCGTCGTCGGTCATGAGGATCAGATTGTCAGCCACAGCCTTGAATTCCTCTTCCAGAATCACGATATCCTTGCTGCGGAAACCGATGATGACGGTGACTTCCGCACCGGCTTCTTTGAAAGCGGCCGCAGAGGGCAGAGCAATGGCACAGCCAACACCGCCGCCGACCACGCAGACCTTCTTTTTGCCTTCCACAGGAGTGGGCTTGCCCAGAGGACCGACGAAGTCACGGATATAGTCGCCTTCATTCAGATTGCCCAGAGCCTTGGTGGCAAAGCCAACCTTCTGGAAGATGATGGTGACAGTGCCCTTTTCCCGGTCGTAACCGGCGATGGTCAGAGGCACGCGTTCGCCCTTCTCATCGATCCGGAAAATGATGAACTGACCGGCCTTGGCTTTTTTTGCAATAAAGGGAGCTTGAATGTCCATCAAAGTGACGGACGGATTCAGTTCCTTTTTGCGAACGATTTGAAACATAGACTGATCCTTCTTTCTCAGTGTAATCTTTTTCGGAAAGGGTCAAAAAACCACGGATACATTATAAGACCAATCTATAGGTTTGTCAAATGAATATCGATAAAAAGTATCATTTTCAAGTCTCGGTTATTTCTTGTGGAAGCTCTTGAATTTTGTAAGAATATATACTATAATTATTCTGTATATATGCCCATTTGAAAGAGAGGAGAAGACCGCCATGGCACTGGAACTGATGTACATAACCAATTCTCCGGCAATTGCGAAAATTGTGGAAAAAAGCGGTGTGGAGCGTATCTTCATCGATCTGGAAACCCTGGGCAAAGACGAGCGCCAAAAGGGAATGAACACCGTCAAATCCCACCACACCGTGGAAGATGTGCGAGGCATCTCCAAGGTGCTGACCACTTCCGAGTGTATGGTGCGTGTGGATCCCTGGCACGAACATTCCCCCGGGCAGATTGAAGCGGTAATCGAAGCCGGTGCCAACCGGATTATGCTTCCAATGTGGAAAAGTGCAGAAGAAGTGGCGGTTTTTCTGAACTGCGTTAACGGCCGCACCAAAACCACCCTCCTTTTGGAAACCAAAGAGGCGGCGGATTGCCTGGATGAGGTACTGGCTTTGCCCGGACTGGACGAGATCCATATTGGCTTGAACGACCTGCACCTGAGTTACGGTTTGACCTTTATGTTCCAACTGCTGTCCAACGGCACAGTGGAAAAACTTTGCAATAAAATGAAAGAGGCCGGCATTGCCTACGGGTTCGGTGGCATTGCCCGGATCGGTGACGGTATGCTTCCGGCAGAGCGTATTGTGCTGGAGCACTATCGCCTGGGTTCTACAAGAGCCATTCTTGCAAGAGCCTTCTGCAACACGGAGATCGTCACCGAAGAAGCAGAAATCGAAAAAGTTTTCAAGGAAAATGTTGCAAATTTGCGGGCATTTGAAGCCAATATTGACCTGAAAGACGAAGCCCGGTTTGCAGAAAATATAGAATGTGTCCGCAAGTGCGTGGACGAGATCGTAGAAAGGATCCGTGCAAAATGAAACTTTACAAAAATGGCTTGAAGCGTGTTATTGACTTCTTATTTGCATTGACGGTGTTACTGATCATTTGGCCCATTTTGCTGATCGTGGCCATCATCATTAAGCTGGAATCCCCCGGCCCTGCCATTTTTAAGCAGACCCGTTTGGGAAGATACGGCAAGCCCTTTACCATCTACAAGTTCCGTTCTATGTGCGTGGGTGCAGAAAAGAAGGGTACCGGCCAGTATTCTATGAAGGGTGACCCCCGGGTGACCAAGGTTGGCCGTGTGATCCGTGCCCTGAGTATTGACGAACTGCCTCAGCTTGTGAATATCATCAAGGGCGATATGTCCCTGATCGGTTTCCGTCCCCCTCTTACTTACCACCCCTGGCCCATTGAGGAATATACGGACGAGCAGAAAAAGATGTTTGATGTCCGTCCCGGTGTCACCGGTTGGGCGCAGATCCACGGTCGGAAGGATGTTATGTGGGAAGACCGGATTGAAATGGGCATCTACTATGCAGAAAACGTCTCTTTCCTGCTGGATATGAAGATTTTCTTCATCACCATTTGGAAGGTGCTGTCTAATGCGGACAATGAAAACACAGACCAAAAAACCGCCGAAGCTAAGGAAAAAGCAGAAGCGAAATAAACCTTCTCTTTTTGGAGAAACGCTATGAAAAAAATTTTGCTTACCGGTGCATATCCCTATACAGAACAGCAGTTTACTGCATTACGCCAACTGGGCTGCGTGATTGATTTTGTCCAGCAGGAGGCAGATACTATTGATGCCTGTGCAAAGTACGATGCTGTGATTTGCAACGGCCTTTTTGTATATCACGATATTAAAAAATTCGAAAATCTGCAATACATTCAATTGACCAGTGCAGGCTTTGACAGGGTGCCTATGGACTATGTCTGGGAGCATAACATTACCATACACAATGCGAGGGGTGTATATAGTGTTCCCATTGCAGAGCATACGGTAATGCTGGTTTTGAATTTGATGCGAAATTTCCTGTTCTTCTGCGAAAACCAGTGCAATCACATTTGGAACAAATGTCGCAATTTGACAGAACTTTATGGTAAAACAGCAGTCATTGCCGGCTGCGGAAGTATTGGCTTGGAGATCGCCAAGCGTCTCAGCACTTTTGGAATGAAGATAATCGGCTTGGATGTGCGGCAGGTGCCATCGGAATTTTTGAGCGAGTGCAGAAATATTGACCGGATGATTGAAACCGCCCGGGAAGCTGATGTGTTTATCTGCTCCCTGCCCTATATGAAGCAGACTCATCATATTTTCAATGCCACATTTTTTGAAAACCTCAATCCGGACGGCATATTTGTGAACATTGCCCGGGGTAAGCTAGTAGATGAGCCAGCTTTGATTATGGCCTTGCAAACCCATCAAATCAAGGGCGCGGCACTGGATGTATTTGAAGAGGAGCCACTAGGTGCAGACAGTGCTCTATGGGAACTGAGTAATGTGATAATTACACCTCACAATTCCTTTGTGGGCGATGGCAACAATAGAAGAATGTTTGAAGTTATGTATAAAAATTTGAAAAACTGGTTGGGAGAGTAATGCAATGAAACTTGTGATCATCTCTAACTATTGGCATTTTGTAAATGAAAAGTCCAGCAGCAGATACAATAGTCTGGCGGAAATAGCAATAGAAAGCGGTCTGGATGTGACTGTGATGACATCCACCTTCTACCATACCAAAAAGATCCAGCGTGATTATGAAATCAAGGCTCCCTGTAACACTGTTTTGGTGGACGAGCCTTCCTATCAGAAAAATGTGACACCGAAACGCATCGCCGCTCATGCTACTTTTGCTAAGGGTGTGATTACCACATTAGAACAGATGGAAGAAAAACCTGATGTGATCTATCTGTTCGTACCTCCCACGGGACTGGCAAAAAAGGTAGTCACCTTCGCTAAGAAAAACGGCATTCGGGTGATTATCGATGTGCTGGATCTTTGGCCGGAGGCATTTGCGATGCTGATGCCGGGTATTGCCGCTAAGGTTTTGCTGGGCTCTATGAAGCGCAGTGTGGAGTTTGCCTATGCCAATGCGGACGAAGTAATTGCTGTGTCCCAAACTTATGTGGACAGAGCCTTGCGTCACAACACCCGTCAAGACATCGGTCACAGCGTGTTTATCGGCACAGACCTTGCCTTTTTTGATGCCTGTGCCCATGATGCACAGCCGTTGGAGAGCAAGTTGCGTCCCGTTACGATGGCCTACATCGGTATGCTTGGCCACAGTTACGATCTGTGCGGTGTAATGGATGCAATGGCACTGCGAATCAAAGAGGGCCACGACGATGTGGAACTTTTGGTGATGGGCGACGGCCCGTTGCGGGAAAAGTTTGAAAACTATGCAAAAGAGCTGGCATTGCCCGTTCGGTTTACCGGACGGCTTCCCTATGAGGAAATGGTGCAGAAGTTGGTTCAATGTGATATCGGCCTGAATGTGCTGGTGGGCAAAGCGGAGCAGAGCATTATCAATAAACACGCAGACTATGTTTCCGCGGGTATCCCGATTATCAATGTTCAGAAAAATCAGGAATTCGGTCATCTGCTGGTGGATTATAATGCCGGTGTGATGTGCAATCCCGGAGATGTGCGTGCTTTGGCGGATGCCATTTCAGAGCTTGCCGGGGGAGAATCCAAGCGCAAGGAAATGGGCAAAAACAGCCGCCGTCTGGCAGAAGAAAAATTCGACAGAAGAAAGACTTATCAGGAAATTATCTCCGTTATAAAGGGTGAATGAAAATGACCTTGGAACTTTTGATATCCACAATGCACCAAAATGACCACACGCTTTTGGAGAAGATGAAAGTGTCGTCTAATGCGGTGGTTGTCAACCAGTGCGACCGGGAGGGTCGGGAAACCATCGACTTTAACGGGCATCGGGTGCTGTGGATCAACACCACGGAAAGAGGCCTGAGCAAGAGCCGGAATATGGCCATCGCCAATGCAAGTGCGGATATCTGTATGCTGTCTGACGATGATATGGAGTACCGCAGTGACTATGAAGCCACGGTTTTGGACGCATTTGGCCGGCTGGATGGGGACATTATCAGTTTTCAGGTTTGCGGAATCGAAAAGGTCTTCAAAAAGTATTCTCCCGTGGAGCAGAAAGTCAATTTCCTGCAATCTATGAAAATCGCTTCCGTGGAAATCGCCTTCCGCAGAGAAGCCTTTGTAAAGAAAAATATCCGGTTCGACGAATTGATCGGTGCCGGCACGGAGTTTCTCATGGGTGAGGAGAACGCAATGCTGGTGCAGTGCCTGAAAAAAGGTTTGCACATCTGCTACACCCCTAAGGAAATTGCAGACCTGCACATCGGTGACTCCACCTGGTTCAAAGGATTTGATGAAAAATTCTTTATGGGCAAGGGTGCCGGTTTTGCGGCAATGCGCACACCTTTTACAAGTCTGCTGATTTGGCAATGGGCCATTCGCAAGCATGGCTTGTATGCCCAAAGCGCATCCGTTGGCAAGGCAGTCAAGGGAATGCAGGCAGGCAAGAAACGCTACCGGAAAAAGGCAAGAGGATAAAACTATGATACCAAAGAAAATACATTACTGTTGGTTTGGCGGCAATCCTCTGCCGGAACTGGCACAAAAATGCATCGCAAGTTGGGAAAAATATTGCCCGGATTACGAGATCATTCAGTGGAATGAAAGTAATTTCGATGTGACTTGCTGTGACTACATCAAAGAGGCCTACGAAGCGAAAAAATGGGCCTTTGTCAGCGACTATGCCCGGTTTAAGATCCTCTATGAGCAGGGCGGTCTGTACTTTGACACGGATGTGGAAATTTTGAAATCCCTGGAACCCATTGTGGAAAAGGGTAATTTTATGGGCCGTGAGGAAGGTATCAATGTCGCACCCGGTTTGGGCCTTGGCACCACTCCCGGTGAACCCCTTTATGCTAAGATTTTAGAGTATTATAACGCTCAGCATTTTTACAATGCAGACGGCAGCCTGAATTTCAAAACCGTTGTGGATTATACAACCGAATTGCTGGTGCAGTACGGTCTTTCCAACTGCGATGAGATTCAGAAGGTGGAAAATGTGTATATCTATCCCCGGGAGTATTTTTGCCCCATGGATCAAATATCCGAAGAAATCACATTGACGGACAATACCTACACCATTCACCATTACACCGCCAGCTGGTATGATGAAACCCAAAAGTATGCAATGAAACTGAAACGCAAGTACGGCAAAATTCTGCCGAGAAAGCCTGCGGCCATCCTGGCAACGGCTGTTTCCAAGGCGAAATTTGAAGGCATCGGCTCCTGCGTGAAGTGGATTTTCAAAAAGCGATAATAGGAGGTGTGCGTATGCTCACCATTATGACGCCCACCTTTAACCGGGCATATATCCTGCCAAAAGCCTACGAATCTCTGAAAAAGCAAACTTGTTTTGATTTTGAGTGGGTGATCGTGGACGACGGATCTTCCGATGATACGGAAAGCTTGGTCAAAGGCTGGCTGGCAGAGAACAATCCATTCTCCATTCGGTATGAAAAGCAGAAAAACGGTGGAAAACACCGTGCCGTCAACCGGGGTGTGGCTTTGGCAAGTTACGACTATTTTCTTATTTTGGACAGCGATGACCAATTAACGGAAGATGCAGTGCTGACCATTCACACCTGGATCGCCCAAATCGATGGCTTGGAAGGTTTTGCCGGAGTTGCCGGCCTGCGGGGAAATGAAACTGCCGCCATTGGCGGAACGCCTGAAGAACCCTATATTGATGCCACCAATCTGGAACGGCAAAAGTATGGCTTGATGGGCGATAAGGCAGAAATCTACAAAACGGAAGTTTTGAAAAAGTATCCGTTCCCGGAGTTTGAGGGGGAAAACTTCCTGCGTGAGAATGCTGTGTGGGATCGCATTGCTATGGATGGCCTGAAACTGCGGTGGTTCAGCCAAATGATCTATCTGTGCGAATACATTGCCGATGGCTTGACGCAAAATACCAAACCCAGCACCTACGCAAAGAATTTTGACGGCTACACATACTGCACCAAATTGTATTTGCAGACCCGCAGCGGAATGCAGATTCTGAACAAGCTGGGCGAGTTTTTTGATGTAGCCAAGCACAAAGGTTTGACACCAAAGGAAACCGCAAAACTATTGGATGTCAGCCCAATGCGGCTGCTGCTGGGCAGAATGTATTTTGGTGCCCGGCAGATGGCGAAGTCTATTTTATCAAGGAATGCAAAGCATTAAAGGCTGTGGATTATGGAAAATAAAACATACAAAAGTAATTATCTAATCACATTGTTGTGTATTGCACTGATTATACCGTTTTTGAGTATTGCCGGCATTAAGGACGAGATTCCAGAGGAAGCTTACCAAAGATGGCAGACCTTTGCACTGGTAGTCTTTGCTATTTTGTTGATTACCAAAAGCGAAAGCATTCGAATAAACTGGAGTGTTCGTCTATTCGGTTTTTATCAAGCGGTGATTCTTGCAAGCAGTTCACTCAACAACGGCTTCAGTCCCGGAATTGCGGTGACAGTCATTACGGCATTTATACTATTTGCGTTGCTGCAAACGGACTGCTATTACGAAATGCTGAGTGCAATCAGCGTGGTGGTAGTAGGTTCCATGCTCGTGAGCTTTCCAATGGTTCTGATGCGAAGTAACGAAGTGAACCCGACGTTTTTTATCGGTGGCAAGAACTATTTGGGCATTTTCCTGATCCCGGGTGTGTTTCTGATTATGTTGAACTGTCTGGAACACCACAAAAAACTCACGAAGCCTGTAGTTGCGGCGGTAGCTTTGGCGTTGGTGACGATTTTGCTCGGCACCAGCAGTACCGGTTTTGTGGTTGCAATTTGTGCAGGGTTCTTCTGGTACCGGGCCCAAAAGAAAAAGCCTCGCAAAAAAGTGTATCTTGGAGCTCTGCTGGTAGTCTATATACTATTCTTGGCGTTTGCAGAAGTTTTCTTCAATACCGAGTTGTGGGCGAGTTTTACAGAATTCTTAGGCAAGGAAAGCGACCTGACCTCGCGAACGAAAATTTGGAGATCCGCCATGGAGCAGATCGCACAAAAGCCGCTGTTTGGTGCCGGACGTGGTGCAATCATTGAGTATATCAACAGTATGAATTATTTGCAGGAAGTGCATGAGGCACACAATTATGTTTTGGAAATCCTCTTTGAGGGCGGCATCGTGGCACTTATACTTTTTGCGAGATTGTTTTTCCGTATGAACCGCTTCCTGAATATGGATATTCTGAAGCACCGCATGCTGTTTATTGCCCTGTTTATTATACTGATCAATGGCCTGACGGAATCCATCAATAACAATTATCTGGTAGTTACCATCCTGGGTGTTGCCTGTCGATATGCTACGGAGGAGGAAAATAGGCATCACCAAGACTTGTTGGAACGGCAGAAAGAAAGAATGCAGGAACAGCAGAGCAATGAGATACAAAGGATACGCAGGTGGAGAAATGGGCGGTAGATTTAAAAGATTAAAATGGAACTCCACATTGGCCTTGTGTTACCAGGCGATTCTAGTGATTACCGGCCTGGTGCTTCCCAGGTGCATTTTGCACTACTATGGCTCAGAGGTCAACGGCCTGGTTTCTTCTATTACCCAGTTTTTGGCCTTTATCAATATCTGCGACCTGGGTATTAGCGCAGTGGTCTCTGCAGCCTATTATAAGCCTCTGGCAGATGGAGATACCTACCTGACCAGCAAAATTTTTGTCTATTCCAATCGCTTTTTCAAGGTTATCGGATTTATTTTGTTGGTCTATGTGGCAGTTTTGTTGGGTATTTATCCTACGCTGATCAACGACAGCTTTGATTTTTGGTTTACCTTTACCCTGATTGCGGCAATGAGTATTTCCCAAATGAGTCAGTATTTCATCGGTATTTCCTATCAGTTGCTGCTGAATTCCGATCAGCGATCCTATGTTCAGCTGATCGTCAATGGTGCCACGTTGATTGTCAATACCATTGTCAACGTGTTGTTGATGGTGTTTGGTGCCAGCATCCAAGTGGTGAAGCTGACAACCTCTGCCATTTATTTGATTCGCCCCCTGGCGATGTATTTGTATGTCAAAAAACATTATAAGTTGGATAAGACTGTGCCTGTTGACAGTACAGTGGTCTCTCAAAAGAAGAACGGCGTCGTTCAGCACGTTGCCTATATGGTCTATGAGAATACCCCGGTAATGGTACTGACAATGTTTACCGATCTGTACAGCGTGTCCGTTTATTCTGTGTATACCCTAGTAACTAACAGTATCAAGCAGATCATCAACGCGGCCACCACAGGTGTCCAATCACTGCTTGGCAATATGATTGCCCGGGATGAGAACAAGGAACTCAAGGACTTTTTCCTGCTGTACAACTGGGGCATTCACACCCTGTGTACCATACTGTTTACCATTACAGGTCTGATGATTGTACCGTTTGTACTGCTGTACACCGCAGAGATTACGGATACCAATTACAACATGCCGTTGTTTGCAGTTTTGGTAACCGTTGCTTATTTCATCAGCAGTCTGCGCAACTGCCAGTATGTGCTGATTCGTGCGGCAGGCCATTTTAAGCAGACCCAAGCAGCATCTTTGGTGGAAGCGTTTTTAAATTTGGCGGTATCAATGATTTTAGTGTTAAACTTTGGCTTGGTGGGTGTATCCATCGGCACCATTGTGGCGACCACATTCTTTGTGATATACCAGACCGTCTATTTCCATAAAAATATTGTATTTATCTCCATCGGTCAGTTCGTCAAGCAATACCTGGTAGATGCTTTGATCATTGGTGTCACCATTTTGAGCACCTGGAAGATTCAGCTGTTTACAGGAACGATTGTGTCTTGGATTTTACAGGCATCCGTGGTTTCGCTGATTTGTATTGCTGTCAGCCTGCTTGTGCAGATGGTTTGCAATACAGAATATTTGACCAGCATTCTGCAAATCCTTCGCAGAAAAGCATTTAAAGGCGAAATAATTTCGGAAAAGAAGGATCGTCCTATGTATCAGCAGGATGTGTTAAATATAGTTCAGGCGGCAATCGAACAAAAGCCGATGCCACTGAGCGAAAGTTTCTCTCTGGAGGAAACATTACCCCTTCTGCGTGTGCATAATATCACTCCGCTGTGTTTCTATGGTGCAGCGAGATGTGGGGTGGATAAAAAATCACCCCCAATGTTAGATCTTCGCACCAGTTGGTATAGGTATGTGCTGAATAATGCCCGACAGGATGCCATTGCAGAGGAAATCAGCAAGGTTTTTGAAGATAATCAGATCGCCTATATGCCCCTTAAGGGTATTTTACTGAAAAACCTGTACCCAAACCCGGAAATGCGTGTCATGGGTGACCTGGACATTCTGATTCGGTTGGATCAGTACAAGACCATCAGCGAGCAGTTTGAAAAGCTGAATTACAAATTTATTAAAGAAACGGATCACGAATTGATCTGGGACTGCAACGGTGTCCAGGTAGAATTGCACAAGCGGTTGATGCCCTCCTATAATAAGGACTACGATGTCTACTTCGGCAATGGCTGGAAGCTGGCAAAGCACAACGAGGGCATGCGATTCTCGATGACGGATGAGGATCAGTTTATCTATCTGTTCACCCATTATGCCAAGCACTACCGGGATGGTGGCATTGGCATTAAACAGACAGTCGATTTGTACCTTTACCAACAAAAGCACCCTGATTTAGATAAGAAGTTTATCCGAAAAGAATTGGATAAGCTGTACATTCGGGAGTTTTACGATAATATTTGCCTGACTTTGCGGTCGTGGTTCGAAAACGGTCCGGAAAGCGATGTTACCCGGCTGATTACTGACACGGTCTTCCAAAGTGGCGTGTTCGGCGAACACGAAAATCGGGTTCTGTCCAGTGGCGTGCGTGTGATAATGACAACTAACGAGAATGCCAGAAGGAACAAATGGCGCAAGGCTATTTTCTTGCCCTACGCCTCGATGTGCAAGCGGTATCCGGTGTTGAAATGGCTACCTGTTGCTCTGCCTATTCTGTGGGTCGTGCGATGGATTGAAGCAGTCCTGTTCAAGCGGATTAATATTCGCAAGACACTGAGAGATATTAGTCTGCTGGAGGATGAGAGAATTAATGAACAGCAGGCCAAACTGGAAAGTGTTGGTCTGGGATTTCATTTCAAGGACTGAGTTGCTTTATAAAAAGGAGCGATGAAAGTCGCTCCTTTTTGCACAAGGTTATTGCACTTAAACGGTTCCGCACAATGACAAAATCAATGCCGCACCCGGGTGGGTGCGGCAAAAGTTTATTCCAGCTCAAATGCGCCGGTATAGAGCTGATAGTAGGTGCCCTTTTGGGCGATGAGGTCGTCGTGGGTGCCACGCTCGATAATCTTACCATGGTCCAGGACCATGATACAGTCGGAATTGCGGACAGTAGACAGCCGGTGGGCGATGACGAAGGTGGTTCTGCCTTGCATCAGGGCGTCCATGCCCTTTTGCACCAAGGCTACCGTACGGGTGTCGATAGAAGAAGTTGCTTCGTCCAGAATCATAACCGGGGGATCGGCCACAGCCGCCCGGGCGATGGCAATCAGCTGCCGCTGGCCCTGGGAAAGCTGAGAGCCGTTGGCTGTCAGTTCTGTGTCGTAGCCCTTGGGCAAGCGGGTAATGAAGTCGTGGGCGTTGGCCAGCTTTGCGGCCTTGATGCAGTCTTCGTCAGAGGCATCCAGATTGCCGTAGCGGATGTTTTCCATCACCGTGCCGGTGAACAGATTGGTCTCCTGCAGCACCACACCCAGACTGTGTCGCAGATCCGACTTTTTGATCTTGTTGATGTTAATGCCGTCGTAACGGATCTTGCCGTCGGCGATGTCGTAGAAGCGGTTAATGAGGTTGGTGATGGTGGTCTTGCCCGCACCGGTTGCACCAACAAATGCAATTTTCTGACCCGGGTGGGCGTACAGAGTCACATCGTGAAGTACCGTTTTTTCCGGCACATAGCCAAAGTCCACGCTGTCCATGACAATGTCGCCTTTGAGCTCCACGAATGTGGTAGTACCGTCGGCTTTGTGGAAATGTTTCCAAGCCCAATGGCCGGTGTGCTCCTTGCACTCGGTGATGTTGCCGTTTTCGTCGGTTTTTGCGTTGACCAGGGTGACGTAGCCGTCGTCTACTTCCGGCTCCTGATCCATCAGATCAAAGATCCGTTCCGCACCTGCCAGGGCCATAACAATGGCGTTCATCTGCTGGGAGATCTGGTTGATGGGCATATTAAAGTTCCGGGATAAGGTCATGAAGGCCATCAGACTACCCAAAGTCAGCAGGGGCATTTCCTCGGTGGACAGCACGCACAAGATACCGCCCACGATGGCCAAAATGGCGTATTGGATATAGCCCAGGTTGTTGTTGATGGGGCCCATCATATTGGTGAATTTACCGGCAGAAAAGGCGTTTTGTTGCAGTTCGGTATTCAGCTTGTCAAATTCTTTTTTGGTAACCTCTTCGTGGTTGAAGACCTTGACTACCTTTTGGCCGGAGATCATTTCCTCAATATAGCCATTGACGGCACCAAGGGATTTCTGCTGGCCAATGAAGTATTTGGCGGACTTGCCGGCCAGATACTTGGTGGAGAATACCACAGCCATCACCGTAATCATGGTGACGATGGTGAGGATCCAGGACTGGGTCAGCATGGTGATGAAGATCACGACCAAGGTGACCACTGCGGAAAATGCCTGGGGAATGGATTGGGAGATCATTTGACGCAGGGTGTCGATGTCGCTGGTGTAGCGGGACATGATGTTGCCTGCGGTGTTGGTATCGAAATAGCGGATGGGAAGGGATTGCATTTTCCGGAACATATCATCCCGGACCTTTTTCTGAATACCCTGAGTGACGCCTACCATGAGGAAGCTTTGCAGGAAGCTTGCAATCATACCCACAACGAAGATGCAGGCCAGATTGACAATGAATTTCCAAATGGGAGCAAAGTCTGTGGAGCCGGAGTCCACCATGGGCAGGATGTATTCATCCACCAACTGACCCAAGGCAGTGGAACTGCGGGATTGCACCAAAGCTGTGGTTAAAATACACAGCAGGACAATCAGGAGGGTGAGTTTATAGTGCATCAGGTATTTCAGGAGACGGAGCAAAGTTTTTTTGGGGTCTTTTGCCTTGCGGCCGTCGCCGCGCATTCTTACAGGAGGCATTATTCATCTCCTCCTTTCTGCTGGGAATGGAAGACTTCCTGATAGATGGAACAGTTTGCAAGAAGCTCCTCGTGGTTGCCCTGTGCCACCACCTGGCCGTTATCCAGCACCAGAATCAGATCTGCCTCCTGGACGGAGGAGATCCGCTGGGCGATGATCAGCTTGGTGGTGCCGGGAATGTGCTCCGCAAAGGCCTGACGGATCAGAGCATCGGTGCGGGTATCCACAGCGGAGGTGGAGTCGTCCAGAATCAGAATTTTCGGCTTTTTCAGCAGAGCCCGGGCGATACACAGACGCTGTTTCTGACCGCCGGAGACGTTGGTGCCGCCCTGCTCGATATAGGTGTCGTATTTGTCGGGAAAGGACTGGATAAAGTCATCCGCACAGGCCAGGCGACAGGCTTCCACCAATTCTTCATCGGTGGCGTCCGGGTTGCCCCAACGCAGATTTTCCTTGATGGTGCCGGAAAACAGCACGTTTTTCTGCAAGACCATGGCAACATTGTCCCGGAGGACTTCCAGATCGTAATCCCGCACGTCCACGCCGCCTACTTTCAGCGTACCTTCGGAAACGTCGTAAAGACGGGGGATCAGCTGCACCAATGTGGATTTACTGGAACCGGTACTGCCCAAAATACCCACGGTGGCACCGGAGGGGATATGCAGATTGACCTCTTTCAGTGCCCGGTGCTGGGCGGTTGCGGAGTAACGGAAGGAGACGTTTTCAAAATCGATGGAGCCGTCCGCCACTTCCGTGACAGCACCCTCGGGGGACGTCAGATCCGGTTCTTCCGTAAGGATTTCATAGCACCGACGCAGAGGAGTGCGGGACATGGTCATCATGACGAAAACCATGGACATATTCATCAGACCCATCAAAATCTGCGTGGTATAGGTGAACATGGAAGAAAGCTGGCCGGTGGTCAGACCGTTCAGGGGATTGTTGCCGGACTGCACCACCATTTGTGCACCCACCCAGGAGATGCTGAGCATACAGGCGTACACGCACATCATCATAATGGGGGAGTTCAGAGACAGAATTTTCTCCGCCTTGGAGAAATTCTTGGCCAGAGCCGTGGAAATATCGGTGAACTTGTCGGTTTCCTTCTTTTCCCGGACAAAGGATTTCACAACGCGGATGCCATGGACATTTTCCTGAATCACATTGTTCAGCTTATCCATGAGTTTGAAGCCCCGGTCGAAGATTTTGAAGACCATGGGCACCAGACAGGCCAGAGCCACGATCAGCACCGGCATGACCTGCAAATAGATGGTGCTCAGCTTTGCGGACAGGTTCAAGGCCATGGTCAGGGCCAGCACCAGCATCATGGTACAGCGGATGGTCATGCGGATGATCATTTGGAAGGTCATCTGCAGCTGTGCCACGTCAGAAGTCAACCGGGTGACGATGGACGAGGACGAGAATTTGTCAATATTTGAAAAACTGAATTTCTGCACCCGATAGAACATATCGTGACGCAGATTTTTCGCAAAGCCGGTGGCGGCTTTGGATGCAAATACAGCCGATGCCGCACCGAACAGCAGCGATGCGATGGCACACAGAACCAGCTGGATGGATCGGAGGATGACCACGTTCATGTCTTGCAGACAGACACCGTAGTCGTAAAGGTCTGCCATCACCAGGGGAATGGTGACTTCCATGGCGACCTCACCGATCATACAGACAGGACTGAGCAGTGCCGGCCATTTGTATTCCCGGATGCACCGGGCTAACCGTCTGATCATTATCATACCTCCTGTGGAATAAAACACTATCTTTTATAATAGCACAATATAAATTCAGGTGCAAGCAGATGTAAAAAAGTTTACAATTTAGAATAATGTCATAACCCTGTTCTGCGGTGCATACCCTGTACCAAAACCTTTAAGGAGGGGTTTGTATGGGTATTCGTATCACGGATCTGCACTGCAAAGAGGTCATTTGCGTATCCGACGGACGGCGGCTGGGTTTCGTCTCCGATGTGGAAATCGAATTACCGGGGGGATGTGTCCTGGCCATCGTGGTGCCGGGGCCCTGTCGTTTTTTGGGGGTGTTGGGCAGACAGGATGATTTTATCATTCCCTGGCGGTTCATCAAACGCATCGGCCCGGACATAATTTTGGTGGATGTCCGCCCGGAAGACTGCTGTCGCCCCCGGCCAAAGCCCTTATGGCTGCCTTTTTGAGAAAAAATAGGGATATTTCCAAATTTTTTTGGAAAAAATACTTGCAAAATCAATGTCAATGCCGTATAATGATTCGGCATGGGCTCTACCCATGACATTATTACACCACACACCCGGGGACCTGTCGCTCCCGTGTCCATCATGGACGGGCGGCCGGGATGATCGGGGTGGAGGAAAAAACAAAAGGAGAAAACAAAATGTCTGTCGTATCTATGAAACAACTGCTGGAGGCCGGCGTACACTTCGGTCACCAAACCCGCCGCTGGAACCCCAAGATGGCTCCCTACATTTACACCGAGCGTAACGGAATCTACATCATCGACCTGCAGAAGACCGCTAAGAAGCTGGAAGAGGCTTACAACTTCATCCGCGAGACTTCCGCTAACGGTGGCAACATCCTGTTCGTCGGCACCAAGAAGCAGGCTCAGGACGCTATCAAGGAAGAGGCTGAGCGTTGCGGCGGTTACTATGTCAACGCCCGTTGGCTGGGCGGCATGATGACCAACTTCCGCACCATGCGTACCCGTATCGACCGTCTGGCTCAGCTGCGTAAGATGGAAGCTGACGGCACCTTCGCTATGCTGCCCAAGAAGGAAGTCATTCAGCTGCAGGGCGAAATCGCGAAGCTGGAGAAGTACCTGGGCGGCGTTAAGGAAATGAAGAAGCTGCCTGCTGCTCTGTTTATCGTTGACCCCCGCAAGGAGCGTAACGCGATCGCTGAGGCTCACAAGCTGAACATTCCCATCGTGGCTATCGTTGACACCAACTGTGATCCCGACGAGATCGACTACGTGATCCCCGGCAATGATGACGCTATCCGTGCCATCCGCCTGATCGCTGCTGCTATGGCATCCGGCGTGATCGAGGGCCGTCAGGGCGAGGACGCTACCGCTGAAACCGCTGAGACCGCTGAGGTCGAGGCTGTGGAAGCTGCTGAATAATTCAGATACAAATTAGGAGGATACCAAAATGGCTTTTACCGCTTTGGATGTTAAGAAACTGCGTGAAATGACCAACGTTGGCATGATGGACTGCAAGGCTGCCCTGACTGCTACCGATGGCGATATGGACAAGGCTGTGGACTGGCTGCGTGAAAAGGGCCTGGCCAAGGCTGCCAAGAAGGCTGACCGCATTGCCGCTGAAGGCGTTGCTTACGCTACTGTTGTAAACGGCGTGGGTGTCGTGATCGAAGTCAACTCCGAGACCGACTTTGCTGCCAAGACCGATGCTTTCCTGGATCTGGTCAAGAATCTGGCTGTTGTCGTTGCTGAGCAGAATCCCGCTGATGTGGATGCTCTGAAGGCTTGCACTTACCCCAACTCCAACCTGACTGTCACTGAGATCATGCAGGAGAAGGTCATGTCCATCGGCGAGAATATGCAGATCCGCCGCTTCTCCCGCTTCGCTGAGAACACTTCCGTTGCCTACGTTCACGCAGGCGGCACCCACGGTGTTCTGGTGAACCTGGCTGTGGAAGGAGACATCGACGCTACCGAGATCGGCAAGAACGTTGCTATGCAGATCGCTGCTATGGGTGCCAAGTACTGGGATAAGTCCCTGGTTCCCCAGGCTGAGGTTGACAAGGAAATGTCCGTGCAGCTGGCTCTGATGGACAACGATCCCAAGATGTCCGGCAAGCCCGCTCAGGTCAAGGAAAAGATCGCTCAGGGCAAGATCGCTGCTTTCTTCAAGGATATCTGCCTGCTGCAGCAGGAGTTCGTCCGTGCTGACCTCTATAAGGGCGACGTGGCCGGCTACATTGCTGATGCTGCCAAGAAGCTGGGCGGCAAGGTCACTTTCGTGGATGCTCTGCACTACATCAAGGGCGAAGGCATCGAGAAGAAGGAAGAGAACTTTGCTGACGAAGTGGCTGCTCAGATCGCAGGTGCCAAGAAGTAATTTTTAAGATATCAACTCCCCAACCACCCGGTTGGGGAGTTTTTCTTGCATTTGTCGAAATATGGTGCTATACTTTAC
>JAZOBY010000007.1:0-2256 GCA_045596215.1 Faecousia sp. | reverse complement strand
CCTCTTCTTCTGTTAAAGCCATGTACTCCGTGGCGTAGGCCAGGGCATCTTCGGAGGCGGTGTCGAACCACTGCCGGGTGGTCATGTTGTCGTGGGTGCCGGTGTAGCACACGGAATTGACGGGGTAATTGTAGGGCAGGTAATCGGAAGGCTCCCGGCTGTCAAAGGCAAAGCCCAGGACCTTCATGCCCGGCAGACCGGATTCTGCCAGAAGCACCAGAACGTCCTCTGTCAGGAAGCCCAGGTCCTCGGCAATCATTTCCAGCTCCGGAAGATGGGTCTGAATGGCCCGGATAAAGTCCATGCCGGGACCGGTTATCCACTTGCCACTCCGGGCGGTGGTGTCGCCAAAGGGAACAGCCCAGTAGCCGGCAAAGCCACGGAAATGGTCAAAGCGGATGATATCGTACCACTGGCCCGCGGCCGCCAGACGGCGGGTCCACCAGGCGTAGCCGTCCTGGGCGTGGACTTCCCACTGATACAGGGGGTTGCCCCACAGCTGACCGTCGGCGGTGAAGGCATCGGGAGGACACCCGGCAACGCGGACAGGGGTCAGGTCTGCATCCAGCTGGAACAGCTCGGGATTGGCCCACACATCGCAGGAATCATAAGGAACATAAATGGGCACGTCACCAATGATCTGCACCCCGTTTTCATGGGCATATTCCCGCAGGGCGGTCCATTGTTTATGAAAAATATACTGGACAAACTGGAAGAACCGGATCTGGATCCTCAGGCTCTGCCGTGTCTGCCAGATGGCCTCGGGATCCCGGTACTTGAGAGGCTTTTCCCATTCGTACCAGGGCTTGCCGCCATGCTGCTCCTTGAGGGCCATAAACAGGGCAAAGTCGGAAAGCCAAATGGCATTTCTTGTGCAGAAGTCACCAAAGTCCTTATCCTCCCGGAACCGGGCAAAGGCCTTCTTCAGCACCTTGGTGCGGCCATTGTACAGGGCACCAAAATCGGTGCGGGTATCACAGCTTCCCCAGCAGATGCCCTCCAAGTCCTCCCTGACCAGCAGACCTTCTTCCATAAGAAGCTCCAGGTCAATGAGGTAGGGGTTGCCGGCGTAGGTGGAGCAGGACTGATAGGGGCTGTCGCCATAGCCGGTGGGGGTCAGAGGCAGGATCTGCCACAGACTCTGCCCGGCCTCCTTCAGAAAATCAACAAATTCAAAAGCCGCCTTGCCCATGGTGCCTACACCGTAGGGACTGGGCAGGGAGGTGATATGCATTAAAATGCCGCTTTTACGCATAGCATGCTTTCTCCTGAATATAACCAATCTATGCCCGGCGGTTTTGTCTGGTTCCGGGCATACTGCCCCCAGGGTAAAATTCCAGGCCATACCCTTAGAGATTACTCGCTTTTCGGTGTTTTGTCAAGTGGAAACGATACCGAAAAAAAGATTTTTCCCAATTCCCGGAAATTTAGCCAATTTTTTATGGGAATTTGTGACTGTTACCGAAAAAGGTTCCCGAATCTTCCGGATTCCGGTTTGTCCAATCGTGGGGAACGGCTTGCCTGCTTTCCGCGTCATTACGGGTAGGGCGGGTTTTTGCCCCGCCGGGCAAACCCCACCGTTCTTCTGCTGTATGGGCGACGAATCGTCGCCCGCGGGCGGCCCCGAAAAACAGGGCCGGGCACAGAAAAGTTGCGGACAGTGCATAAAAATATTGCATAAGTGAATGACCAAAGTGGCCGTTTTGAGGTTGAATGTTGGAATAACACCGAGTTATGGGGAAATACCCTTGATTTGGGCCTTAAAATAAAATGGGGATGAAATTTGGTGAAAAGTGTGGTATAATCGCATCATGAAAAAAGGCGAGTGCGGTCACGGTTTGTGGCCGCTTCCTTTGCTGCAGGGCAAAAGCCTCCCTATGATGAGGGTAGCAAAGCGAATTCAGATAACAATGCTTGCCGGTGGCAAGCATACCATAATTCAAGTGGCACGGCGTAAGCCGTGACGGAGGGAGAGAAACAAGAAGAAAAATATTCTCTCCCCCAGTCATGCTATTCGCATGACAGCCCCCTCGTCAGAGGGGGCCGTGGGTGCGTTCATAACCGCATCTGCGGTGGTAGGGCAGAATATACAAGCGATATAAATTCGACGAGCCTATCGGCTCAGCCAAGGGCATGCCCCAAGGGGGCTAGTGCATACCACCGGCACGGCCGGTGGTTATGATTCCACATGGGTGTGATTGCTGATGTGCTCTTCACAGTAGCAAAGGTAGCCGCTGCACCGGGAGCAGTAACGGA
>JAZOBY010000006.1:0-2299 GCA_045596215.1 Faecousia sp. | reverse complement strand
CGAGGAAATGGCGCCGCCGGCGCTGGTGCCGCTGGTGATGATCTTCTCCACATCACCGGGGATGGTCTCACGATTGTGGCGCAGCCAGCGCACAACCGCCTTGTAGTCACAAATGACCGCCGGGGCCACACCAATGTTCTTTCCCTCGGCATTCTTCATGCCGTTGCCGCGCAGACCGGGAGCCACCACCACATAACCGTGACGCAAAGCGTGGAAAATGGCGTTGACCCGTCCCTGACGGTCCATACCCGGACGGTCCACGGGGCCGGGGCGGTAACCGCCCACGGTGTTGGGCACAAAAATGGGGGCAGAGTGCAGATCGTAACCGTTGATGTGCTCCCCGGCATAAAATGCTTCGGGCACGAACAGATTCAGCTCCTGCATCTCGGCATCGGCAGGATTGGTCACATAGGGAATATTCTCAAATGCACGGAAGGTAACGGACAGACCGTCCAGCTCCACAGTTTCGGTCTTGCCGCACAGGGGATCAAATTTCAGCATATCAGTCATGTTCATTCCAGCTTTCTATATTGTTTCTTGCATCATAGCATATTTCTCCATAAAAAGGAAGTACCGCATCAATGCAAGATTTGCACCTCATCGTTGTCAAATCTTGACCCGATCCGACATCATTGATATAATTGAAGTGTAACAAATATTATTTTCAGGAGGGATCCGTATGGCATATTGCAAAAACTGCGGCAAAGAGGTTGCCGAAAATACCAAAACCTGTCCTCACTGCCTTGCCGATCAGACTGTAACCGCGAACAACTCCACCCCCGCGCCCAAGGACGAAGGTGGTTTTCTGTGGGGTCTGCTGGGCTGCTGCATCCCCATCGTCGGTCTGGTCCTCTTTCTGGTGTGGAAGGATACCAAGCCCCTTACCGCAAAGGCCGCTGGCAAGGGCGCATTGGTCTGTGTTATTGCCTATGCGGTATTCTATCTGTTCGTTTTCGTGATGGGCATTGGCTCGGGACTCTTTGGATAAGTTGATTTTGTGGGCATACCGCTGGCTGCCCATCGTATTTGGCTGCCATTGCAGGCCGGAGCGGTCTTTTTTCCTGCACGGACGGCAGTTCCCCATCTGCGCCCGCTGCACCGGGGAACTGATCGGGATGCTGGCCGGACTGGTGTGCTGTTTCTTGTTTCGGCCGCCCGTATGGGTCTGCATCGTTCTGATGGTGCCCATGATCGCCGACGGTCTGATCCAGCGCCTGACACCGTATGAGAGCAACAACATAACGCGCGTCATTACCGGAACCCTGTTCGGATACGCTCTGGTGACCTTCGTGGTCATCACCCTGATCGCCACCTTCCGGCTGGGCGTACAACTGGGAACCCAATGGAATCTGTAAAAATCAAGTGCCAAGTGATTTCACTTGGCACTTGTTGCATTTCAATAGGTTTTTGCGTGGGCTGCGCTTCCTTCCGAGTGAACGGTAAAATCTTCTTCCAAAATCAGATCGCCTGCCCTGTCATACAGGCGGACCGTGGCAGGAAACCCTTCGGCAAAGCCAGCGCCACTTTCAAACATTTTTCCAAGATTGGTAATCGCTGCTGCATCCACTTCGAACTGTATCGGATCTTCCGAAACCGCCATCAACTCAAAAAGAAAATATCCGTTGTTTTCACGCCGTGCTTCGACGTTCCATGTAGACTCACCAAGTCCAAAATTATCTGCGTTCAGGTACAAATCCAATTCCGCTCGTACCGCTCGAGGACAACCGTCAAACAGAATAACCGGAAGTGCTGCGCCATCATAAAACCCATGCATATAATAACATGGCGCCGCCATAACAGTTACAAACTCACCCTTTTCCCGGTAAACCACAGTACCTTCCAAAGTGCTCCGCCGCCGTTTCCCCAACAGGCTGAAATTTCCATCGTTATAACAGTAGAGCATCACTCCATCGTCCGTTTCCGCCAAAAGCAAGCTGTCGTATCCGATGCTCTCATCTACCGATATCGAACCCAAAATGTTTCCCGGCCCGATCAGATTGCGCTCCTCTTCCCTGCGGAACGCCTGAATCAGGTTCGCGTCCGGCGAGCCGTTAAGGGCATAAAGCAAAAACAGCAGCACCGCGATCAGAAACAGGTTCACAATGATCCGAATCCATCGCGGGAAACGGCCGCGAAATTCCTTCCACCATGTCCATTCCAGCCGTTTCATCGTCCCTCACCTCCCGTCAGGTCAATGCGAAGACATAAGTCCCGTCCGTCCCGGTCATAGCGCAGCTCGATCCACTCAGCGTCCTGTGACACGTAGTTTCTGGCCAAAAGATGCCATGTATACGTAAAT
>JAZOBY010000005.1:0-3839 GCA_045596215.1 Faecousia sp. | reverse complement strand
GCTTAAACAATCCATTTATTGTCCAAGGTGTTATTTTCGTTCGTCTCACATTATTCAATTTACAAGGTACAGATGCCAACCCGTCGCGTGGTTAGCTTGCTTATTCTAGCACATCATTTTGCCCATGTCAAGAACTTTTTTCGCATTTTTAAAAAAATTATTTTTGGCTCAAAATGCCCATAAAATGAGCCCAATCAAACAGCTCTCCCGGGTCATTTTTGGCCGGATTATACTCCTGATGGCCGATGATATGCTGCCGATCCACGGCGATTTCATGCCGCTGGCAAATGTCCCGCACCAGATTTCCCAAGGCCGTATACTGGGCATCTGTAAAGCCAATCAGGTCCTTATCCAGGCGGTCATATTCCTCCGGATGCAAATAGATGGACATATCCTCCTGTGAGCCGATGGCCATGAGCTCAATACCGATGGAGTGCCGGTTCATGTTGTCGGTATATTTTTCGTCGCCGAAGCTACCCTTGCCTGCGTGCCATGCCGACCGGCTTTCCGGTAAAAAGCAATAAACTGTTCCATCCCGGCCTATTATATAATGTATGCCCAGTTGGTTGTCCTCAAAAATCCCCCGGACCAAGTCGTAATCGTAGGGATTTTCCCGGTCCAGCATCACGGCACTGGTGAAATGGATCATCACGAACTCCACCGGGTTCTCCCGGGGATAGGAGGAATTTTCAAAGTCCAGAAAGTCCTCCACCGCCAGAGGGGACACCTCCACAGGCGGCGGTGTTTCCTCCGCAACGGGTTTGGACGGTTGGGACGAGGTATGTATCGACTCTGACGGCGCCGGCTGTGCATTTGCAGTCTTACATCCCGGTAAAAGCAGGATCACCAGCAGCACCGCCAAAAGCGGGCACAACTTTTTCATTTTCTCTCTTCTTTCTGATAAAAGGGGCGGCTTTAGCCGCCCCTTGGTATAGATTTATTTTATTCCGCGTCTTCAATCAGGCCGTATCCGCCGTCGTTTCTGCGGTAGACCACAGCGAACGCACCGTGGTTATCCTCATCCCGGAAGGCAAAGAAATTGTGTTCCAGCAGATTCATCTGCAAAACAGCCTCTTCCCGGCTCATGGGACGGAAATTGAACTGCTTGACCCGGACAATGCGGAACTCTTCTTCTTTTTCCTCAGCCGCGAAGGAGGTCTCCTCTGCGGTTCTGACGAAAGCATCCTGACGCAGGCGGCGGGCAAGACGGGTCTTGTTCTTGCGGATCTGACCCTCGATGGTGCCCACAGCGGCATCGATGGACGCAAACATATCAGAGGTGCTCTCATGTGCCCGGAACCAGGTGCCTGCACCGTGAACGGTCAGCTCCACATTGTTCCGGTTCTTCTCCACAGAAAATACGATGAGTGCTTCCGCATCCTCCTCAAAATACCGTGCCAGCTTCATAACCTTTTTCTCTGCGTAGGCATGGACATTACCGGGCAGTTTGACTTTCTTCTCACTAAACTGAAACTTCATATGCGGCAGCTCCTTTCGTTTCACCGGTTCTCCGGTGTATTGTTACTATACCCTGATTTTGGGAAGTCGACAAGGGGCATACCAAAAAATTCATACATTATTTATATTGTAGGGGGCGGCACCTACGACGCCCCGTTTCAAAACAACCGCCTTATTTTGCGGGACGTCCAAGGGGCCGTCCCCTACAAAAAATTTGCTGACAAATCGGATTTCCTATGATACTATATTAAATATACTACTTTACGAGGTGGCCATTATGAGCAGAGCGGACGAAATTTATCGTGCAACGTGCCTGGATATTCTGGAAAACGGCTTTTCTGACGAGAATCTGGACGTGCGTCCCCATTGGCCTGACGGAACGCCCGCCCATACCATCAAGAAATTCGGCGTGGTCAACCGCTACAATCTGGCCGAGGAATTTCCCATCATGACGCTGCGTCGCACCTACTGGAAAAGTGCCGTGGACGAGCTGCTGTGGATCTGGCAGAAGAAATCCAACCGGATCGAGGATCTGGGCAGTCACGTATGGGATGAGTGGGCCGGTAACGACGGCACCATCGGCAAAGCCTACGGTTACCAGTTGGGCATCAAACACCAGTATCCCGAGGGCGAATTTGACCAGGTGGGCCGGGTTCTGTATGATCTGAAAAACAACCCCAATTCCCGGCGGATTCTCACCAGCATTTACAATTTCAATGACCTGCACGAAATGAACCTCTACCCATGTGCCTACTCCATGACCTTCAATGTCACCGGAAATGTCCTGAACGGTATTCTGAATCAGCGTTCTCAGGACATGCTCACCGCCAACAACTGGAACGTGTGCCAGTACGCGGTGCTGATGCACATGTTCGCTCAGGTTTCCGGTTTGCAGGTGGGCGAGCTGATCCATGTGATCGCCGACTGCCATATTTACGACCGGCATATTCCCATGGTGAAGGAAATGCTGAAAAACGAGGGCTTTGCCGCACCGAAATTCTCCATGGATGAGAGCATTACCGATTTCTACGCCTTTACCAAGAACAGCTTCAAGGTAGAGGATTATCAATTCCATCCCTTTGATTTTGAAATTCCTATGGCAATTTGAGGTAACCCTATGGAACTGATTGTAGCAGTTTATGACGACTGGGGCATCGGCAAGGACGGAACACAGCCCATTGCCCTGTCCGCTGACCGGAAATTTTTCCGGGAGACTACCCGGGGTGCCATGGTCATCGTTGGCCGACGCACTGTGGAGGATTTTCCCGGGCAAAAGCCCCTACCCGGCCGTAAAAATGTTATGTTAACCAGAGCAAAACAGGCTTATCCCGGTTTTACCATGGCCGCATCCCCGGAGGATGCCGCCGAAATCGCCAAAACCGCGGAAAGAGCCATGGTCATCGGCGGCGGGAGCATCTACCGCCAGATGCTTCCTCTGTGCGACACCGCCTATGTGACAAAAGTCCATGTCCGGCCGGAATCCGACACATTTTTCCCCAATCTGGACGAGGACGAAAACTGGGTGCTTGCCCAGGTTCTCCAATCCGGAGAGGAAAACGGCATCCCTTACGAAATGTGCTTGTATAAAAGAAAATGACCGGGAAATTCCCGGTCATTTTTGTATCGGTTAGTTGACAAAGAGATGTGCACGCTTCTTGAAGTAGGCTATGTTCACAAAGATCATTACAGCACTGGTGACGGTGTTGCTGTAAATGGAGCTGTAGTCCATTTCGCTCAGAATGTACTCGGGCAGAACGGAGTTGCAGCCAATGATGTAGATCAGATTAAATGCGATGGCACCGGCATACACGAGCGTCAGCAGCATCGGGCCTTTTTTCTTGAAGCCGGCCAACTGGAAGCGAGTATAAATGCCAAATACGCCAACGGCGATAGCGAAAACACCACACAGTATATCCAGGCTCTTTAAGTCTTCAAACATGGCATAGACCAGTTTTGCGGTTTCAGCGTCGCCGTAATGGAGACCGTTCAGCATTACAACACCATTGAGAACGATGTTCAAAATCGCACCGGCCCACAGGCCAAAGTAGATCAGGAATTTGAACCACTTCATGGACAGAGCGGGCTCCGCGGGTTGTGCCAGGGGTTGTTGGTATGCCGGAGTGGCCTGGGATGCCACAGGATTACCGCAGCTCGTACAGAAGCCGGCGTTATCAGGGATTTGGGTACCACATTTTGAGCAAAACATAACAAGACCTCCTAAAAATTAGTACAGAGTACACGTAAAGTATAGCACCATATTTCGACAAATGCAAGAAAAACTCCCCAACCGGGTGGTTGGGGAGTTGATATCTTAAAAATTACTTCTTGGCACCTGCGATCTGAGCAGCCACTTCGTCAGCAAAGTTCTCTTCCTTCTTCTC
>JAZOBY010000004.1:0-1760 GCA_045596215.1 Faecousia sp. | reverse complement strand
CCTCGGTTGATTGCTTTGGCGTCAAGAGACAAATAACGAGACCAAATTGCCAGGTTATTTGTGACGTTCAGGTTGAAATCCTGTTCTTCCGCTGCTGCGATCATAACACGGTTGGCCATACGGGTGACCTGGCCACTGATGCTGTCAACGTAAGCGCAGACAACGTACTTCATGTTATTTTTGGCGTCATCCTTGAATGTGGAGAAGCTGTCCCACCAGTTGGTACCGTCGGTGGTGTCACTTCCACTCAGTTTACCGTTTTCGGTCCAACCAATGGCTTCGCCCGAGACGATATAGGCCATTTGCTCGTTGGTGGCGTAAGCAATGTCGGCGTTCATGGTGGGATAGAACTTGCTGTTAAAGTAGCCCTTGATGACGTGGGGAATAACACCGCCGTCTACGGGATAAGAGGTCCAACTGGACACATGAGCCTCGGTAGCCCGGGCGATGTTGAATCCGGCAGGTACCAGGTAGAAGGTTTTCGGGGCAAAGGGGCCAAAGCCCTTCACGGTAAACATCAGGGTGTAGGAGTGGTTCTCGGTATAGGGATAGACCACAACCTTACCCATGATATTACCGGTATCTTCTTCTGTGACAAGCTTGATCCCGTCCTTGATGACCAAAAGGTCGGTGGTCAGGATAATTTTGTTGCCGTGGGTATCAATGCTGTATCCACCGCCGGCGTCGCTGCCGCCCATGAAGTAGAGGGAGGAACCGGAAAGCACCGAGGTTACGTGTTCACCGTAAGAGTCAAACTCCGCCGGTTTGGTATCTTCGGGGAGCAGGAAGTATTCGATTTCGTAGTCCGAATCAACAACCGTGATGGCAAATTCGTATTCCTTGGTGGGATCCAAAACACCGGTCAGGGGGGTCCAATCGGTAGTGCCGACGACACGGTGGTACAGGGTGATACGGCTGGGAGCATCGTTCAGAACGTTGGGCAGGCCCCACCAGGTGACTTCCCCGGTACCTTCGTCAAGCTCGAACTTGAACACGTCCCCAAAGTTATCACCCTGGGGGAAATCAGCTGCCGTCAGGTAGGGGTAGGTAACACGGAATCCTTCAAAGTCTGCTGCAGTAACGGCTGCAGGTTGTACGGCGCCTCCGGCATAGACGTAATTGTTGGTGTTGCTCTGGGCAATGGCAAAGAGATAATAACCCGGCGCCAAATCCTCGATGACGGGAGCCTTAGTCCAGGTGAAATCGGTCATGCCGAGCTCACCGGCCAGCTGGGATACCGTTTTGCCGGTATCCAGCTCGCCAATGGCGTAATAACCGTAATACTTGGATTCGCCCTTGTCGGACCAAACCGAATCGGCAACGCCGATTCCGGCAAAGTATGCGGTATCCAGGGTAATACTGATATCCCCTTCGCCAAGGTCGAAGGGAGCCGGATCAACGATCAACGTGCCGGCATAAATTCCCTTCCAGGAAACCAGCGTGTCGTTGCCCGGTTGGATGTGGTGCTTGTTGGGGTCAATAATATCCACGTACAGTTTGTAAATTCCTGCCGGGATCGGATCGGTGCTTGCCAAATCAGCGGCACTCAGCTTGACCCCATTGGCATACAGGGAATCAAAAGAGGGAACGTTGGCCTTGAAGGCTTCCATGAATTGTGCGATGGAATAGGAGCCGTAGACAGCGTTGTAATCACGGGCTTTTACGTTCGGAGGGGCAATCGGACCGGCATCTTTAAGGGCGTCCGGTTTTGTAGCAAAATAGAAGGTTGTCGCATTGTCGCTATTGGAAGTAGAGGATAA
>JAZOBY010000003.1:0-5252 GCA_045596215.1 Faecousia sp. | reverse complement strand
TTGTTTGCAATGGTCTTCTTGGGACCCTTGCGGGTACGAGCGTTGGTCTTGGTGCGCTGACCGCGAACGGGCAAACCACGACGATGACGCAGGCCGCGGTAGCAGCCGATTTCGCTGAGGCGCCTGATGTTCATAGCGGTCTCACGGCGCAGGTCACCTTCGATGTTGTAGTTATGCTCGATAGCGTCACGCAGCTGAGCTTCCTGCTCCTCGGTCAGATCCTTAACACGGATATCCGCGTCGATACCGGTGTCAGCCAGGACCTTGGCGGCACGGGCGGGGCCGATGCCGTAAATATAAGTCAGTGCAACTTCGATCCGCTTATCGCGGGGAAGGTCGATACCAGAAATACGTGCCATATTTTGTCAGCACCTCCTATTAACCTTGTCTCTGCTTATGCTTGGGGTTTTCGCAAATTACCATTACGCGACCCTTGCGCTTGATGATCTTACACTTTTCGCACATGGGTTTAACGGACGGTCTTACTTTCATACTGTTTAACCTCCATATGAGAAATTGTTTCTCTTGTGATTACTTGCTTCTCCATGTGATCCGGCCTTGGGTCAGATCATAGGGAGACATTTGTACGGTTACTTTGTCACCGGGCAAAATCTTAATGAAATTCATTCTGAGTTTGCCGGAAATGTGTGCCAGAATGGTGTGACCGTTGCCAATGTCAACAGTAAACATTGCATTCGGCAGTGCATCGGTTACGATGCCCTCAATCTCGATTACGTCGTCTTTTGCCAAGTTAGAAACCTCCCAGGTTGTTACTTTGCAGTTGCTGGCTCAGATAAGCCAGATCTCTTCGTAATTCGCTGTTGAGCACTTTGTCGCCATTCCTTAGTTTTTCGGCGACTCTGGTCTCAGAGCGAAGGACCTTATCTACATGCCGCAGCTTTTTACGCTTCGGCTGTTCCAGGGTACGGTCCTTTCCATTGCCCAGAAGCAGGTACTGATCGTCTACATTCAACACATAGAAGAGTTTTCCCTTCTCCCGGCCGGCTGTGGCGATGACCACATCCGCAATTTGAATATCCGATAATCGTTCTGGGTCCATAGTTAAAGTCCTTCATTGACGGTGAGTATTTCCGGCTCGCCGTCGGTGATGAGTACAGTATTTTCATAGTGGGCCGAGAGTTTTCCATCGGCTGTAACAGTGGTCCATCCATCCTTTAAAATACGAACATCATGGGTGCCCGCATTCACCATAGGCTCGATGGCCAGCGTCATGCCGGGGATCAGTCTGGGACCACGTCCGGGTGCACCGAAATTCGGCACTTCCGGTTCCTCATGCAGCTGTGCGCCGACGCCGTGACCTACGAACGAACGCACAACCGAATAACCGTTAGACTCCACATACGTCTGAATGGCGTGGGAGATATCGGACACTCTGTGTCCCCGTTTCGCAAAGCGGATGCCTTCGTAAAAGCTCTGCTTTGTGACATGGATCAGCTTTTCGGCTTTGGTGCTGACGGCACCGCAGGGAAAAGTTGCTGCGCAATCGCCATGAAATCCCTGATAGAAAGCACCTACATCAACGGACACGATATCCCCTTCCTGCAACACATAGTCGCCGGGAATTCCGTGGATCACCGTGTTGTTGACGGAAATGCACGCACTTGCAGGGAAGCCATTATAGTTCAGGAACGACGGTCTCGCGCCCTGACTTACGATATAATCGTAAACGGCTTTGTCGATTTCCTTGGTGGATACGCCCGGTCTTACCATTTCCCCTGCCAAAGCACGGGCTGCCGCGGTAATTTTACAAGCCTGACGCATCAACGCAAGTTCACGCTCATTTTTGATTGCTATCATGCATTTACCCCAATTGCCCGCAGGATATCCTGATTGGCACCCTCAATGGACTGGTTGCCTTCCACGAGGCACAGCTTGCCACGCTTGGCATAAAAGTCTTTGAGGACCTCTGTCAGTTCGTGATAAACCTCCAAACGATGGCGGACTGTTTCAGCCGCATCATCCTTACGGATCATCAACTCGCCCTGGCAAACATCGCAAATGCCTTCGGCTTTCGGGGGATTGGCGGCAATGTGATAGCTGGCACCGCATTTGCTGCATACCCGCCGGCCGGTCATCCGGCCCTCTATCACGCTGTCGTCAATCTCAATAGAAACCACATGGTCGATACGGATGCCCCGTGCTTCCAGAGCTTCCGCCTGGGCCAGCGTGCGGGGCACGCCGTCCAGAATGAAGCCATTGGCTCAGTCGTCCTGGGCACCCCGCGCCGCAACGATGTCAAGAATGCCATCGTCGGGAACCAGGGAACCTTCGTCCATGATTTTCTTAACCTGTTGCCCCAGTGCAGAGCCATTTTTCATGGCCTCCCGGAGCATATTCCCGGTAGAAATGGCGGGGATGGAGAGTTTCTGAACCAGAAGCTCTGCTTGTGTCCCCTTTCCGGCGCCGGGAGCACCCAGTAGGATCAAATTCATCCTGCCATACCTCCTGCTTAGTCCAGGAAGCCCTTGTAATGGCGCATGAGCATCTGTGCTTCCAGAGCCTTAACGGTTTCCAGTGCAACGCTAACCACGATGATGACGGAAGTACCGCCGATGGCCAGGGACTGGACAGAGGGCAGCAGATTGCCGGCAACAATGGGCAGCAAAGCAACGATACCCAAATACATTGCACCAAATACAACGATCTTGTTGATAACCTTCTTGATGAAGTCAGAGGTGGGCTTACCGGGGCGGAAGCCGGGGATGAAACCACCGTTCTTCTTCAGGTTGTTGGAGATCTCTACGGGATCATACTGGATGGATGCGTAGAACCAGCTGAAGAAGAAGATCATCAGAAAGTACAGCACAGCATACAGCCCACTTGTGGAGCTGAACACATTGTCATACCACCAGCCGCTGGTCCAACCACCGAATGCACAGATGGTAGCGGGCAGAGAGCAGATGGACTGGGCGAAGATGATGGGCATAACACCGGTCATGCTCACCTTGATGGGCAGATTGGTGTTCTGGCCACCGTAAACCTTACGGCCAACCACACGCTTTGCATACTGAATGGGAATGCGACGCTCGGCATCGTTCACGAAAACGATCAGAACGATCAGAGCCAGCATACCCAGGACTACCAGAATGATGTGCCACCAAACCATGTGAATGGTGGTGTTCAGCATTGCGGGCAGACGGCAAACAATGTTTGCAAACAGGATGATGGAAATACCATTGCCGATGCCGTGCTCGGTGATCTGCTCACCCAGCCACATAACCACGGAAGAACCGGCAGCGAAAGCCAGAATGATGACCAAAGCACTCAGGAAACCAGTCTCGGTGACGATACCGGCGCCGGAGTTGATGAGCATCATGTAATATGCCCAACCCATCAGCAGGCCCAAGCCAACTGTAGTGAAGCGGGTGATCTGATTCAGCTTCTTTTTGCCTTCTTCGCCGCCATCCTTCTGCAGCCGCTCCAAAGCAGGAATTGCGATGGTCAGCAGCTGAATGATGATGGAGGAGTTAATGTAGGGCTGGATGGACAGTGCCAGAACGGTCGCCTGAGAGAAGGCAGAACCGGACATGGCATTGTACAGGCCCAGGATGGTATCAGACAGGGTTGCATCAAAGTAGCTGGTCAGTGCGTGCACGTTGATGTAGGGCACCGGAATTACGTTACCGATGCGGTACAGCAAAATGATGAACACGGTGAAGATCAGCTTTTTACGCAGCTCGGGGATTCTCCAAGCGTTTCTGAGAGTTGTAAACACTTAAATCACCTCGGCCTTTCCGCCTGCCTGCTGGATCTTTTCCTTTGCAGACTCAGAGAAAGCCGCTGCCTTAACAGTAATTTTCTTGGTCAGAGTTCCGTTGGACAGGACCTTCAGACCGTAGGGGCAGTTAGAGATAACGCCCTTTTCGATCAGCGCAGCAGCGTCGACCACAGCACCGTCTTCAAAGCAATTCAATGCAGCCACGTTGACAGCAGTCAGGGGCTTTGCAAAGATATTGTTGAAGCCGCGCTTGGGAACACGACGAACCAGAGGCATCTGGCCGCCTTCGAAACCGACGCGAACCTTGCCGCCGGAGCGGGCCTTCTGACCCTTGTGACCACGACCACCGGTCTTACCGTTGCCGGAACCAGTGCCGCGACCCTTCCGCTTGCCCACCTGAGTGGAACCCAGGACAGGAGAGAGTTCATGCAGATTCATATTCTGTCTCCTCCTTATTCTACTTCGGTAACCTGCAGCAGATAGCCGATCTTGGCGATCTTACCGCGGGTCTGTGTGTTGTCCGGCTGGATTGTAGTCTGGCCGATCTTACGCAGACCCAGGCTCTCAGCAGTAGCGATGTGCTTTTCCAGACGGCCGTTCAGGCTCTTAACAAGAGTAATCTTCAGATTTGCCATGTTAATTGCCCTCCTTGTTATACGATTTCTTCTACGCTCTTGCCCCGGATAGCAGCAACCTGCTCGGGAGAACGCAGAGAGGCCAAACCGGCCATGGTGGCCTTGACCACATTCTGGGGATTGTTGGAACGCAGGCACTTGGAGCAGATGTTCTTAATGCCAACGGCTTCCATGACGGCACGGACAGCACCGCCGGCGATCACGCCGGTACCTTCGGTAGCGGGCTTGAGCAGGACGGTACCTGCACCGAACACACCGATGACATCATGAGGAATGGTGTTGCCGGAGAGAGAGACCTTGATCATGTTCTTCTTGGCATCAGCGATGCCCTTGATGATGGCCTCAGAAACTTCGGCAGCCTTACCCAGGCCGTAACCAACAGTGCCCTTGCCGTCGCCCACGACGACCAGAGCGGAGAACTTCATAACGCGGCCGCCCTTAACGGTCTTGCTGACGCGGTTCAGGTAAACGACCTTCTCAATGAACTCAGGAGCTTCATTGACAGAAGTCTTATTATAAGCCATTTCTTTTCCTCCTCTACCTTAGAAATTGAGTCCGCCTTCGCGGGCACCCTCAGCCAGAGCAGCGACACGACCATGGTAAACATAGCCGCCGCGGTCGAAGACCACGTCTTCGATGCCCTTTGCCTTAGCACGCTCTGCCAGGACCAGACCTACCTTCTTCGCAGCTTCTGCGTTGCCGGTAGCACCTTCGAACTCTTTCTCCAGCGTATTGGCGGAAACCAGAGTGACGCCGTTCACATCATCGATGAGCTGAGCATAGATGTTCGCGTTGGAACGGAACACATTCAGACGGGGACACTCGGGAGTGCCGGAGATCTTGCCACGAACGCGGACATGCCGCTTCAGGCGCATTGC
>JAZOBY010000002.1:0-9244 GCA_045596215.1 Faecousia sp. | reverse complement strand
CTCCCGGGGCATATCGTAGGGATCCACATTCTTATAGCAGGGGATCAGCACCTTGTCAGGTCGATTCTTCATCATATCTAGGTATCTGGCCCATTCGTTTTTCACCCAAACGGCCTGGAAATATTCTGCGCGGGAGCCAATGACCAACATAACCTTCGCACTGTTCAAAGCAGAGTAAATATAAGGCTCATACTCCGAACCGGCTGCTACAGCTTTCAAGGTATTCCGGGCGAAGAAAACTCTATACCCCTCCTTGGTCAATTCAGTAAACAAGTCCTGGGCATCGCCACTATCTTCTGTGCGGCGGAGGGTATCGTCGTCGGTTTCCTTATAGCAGATAAACACATCATAGGGCTGTTCTTTGGAAACAATGCTCAATATCTTTTTCTGAATTTGATCGATTTGCTCTGCCTCCGCCTGATAAACCCTACGGGACAGGATATCGGCTTTTTGGATGGTTTCCCGATAATCCGGGTCCTCCATAATGGATGTGGGCAAAGTCCGGCGGCAGGTAGGTACTTTCTTGGAGGTGGTGGGATCGTCCACATACTCAATTCCGTACTTGCAAAGCACTAGACCCCAGTAGGCCTCTGTTTCCTCCAGGAAATCACCAAGGATCGTTTCATAGATACCTGCCGCTTTATCGAAATCGCAATCCGTGCGCAGGCGGTTGGCTCTGCCAAACAGGGCCAGCTTTTTCTCGTCATCCACCTTGGGTACCGTTTGCAAACTACCGCAAAATTCACATTCGGCAGTACTTGCGCCCTCAATGATATTCAGATCCCCACCACACATTTTGCATTTGATAATTGCCATTATTGATCCTCTTTTCTTTAGCTAATTAATTCTTATGTAGCTTAATCCACTGCTGGTTTATACACATTTTCCGAATTGAGACATTCAATTACAAACTTTGCCGTTTATTGCTTCCTCCGTTTATTTTTTTATTTGGTACCAGTTATCACATTTTTTCTCTAATGCGGATTTCGTTATCAATCTCGGTTAAGCGCTGCTCAATTTCTCTGCGCCGTTTTCCTGAAAATAACCCTCTTAAGTTTGCAAGTTCTTCTTGTAATGAATGCTGTTCCTTTTTTAATCTATCAATTAAAACTGCTATGCGGTCTAGTCGTTCTTGCTTAAGTGTTTTAATGTTGTTGAATAGTCTTATTCCGTGCAGATTGCATTCTCCACAAATTGAATATCCCACCGCAACCATGGTTCCGTTGCTTTTTATGCCCACAGTATTATCGTGACTTGCATAAATTGCGACAATATCTTTCCAATCGCCCACATCGCATTTATCCGACGAAGTGTTGCCCGTAGCCAATACTGTTCCATCGCACCTAAGTGCAACGATATGATCTTTGCCGGCACTAATTGCAACAATATCGGACCAACCGGATACCCTATGTTGCATTTTTGAGTCACCGCTTGCGACAACCACAGTTCCATCCGCTTTGAGCCCAACGGTGCAAAACCAACCTACGCTAATATCAACAATGTCTGTCCAATTTGATACATTGCAATATTTTTTGTCTCCCACAGCGACTACTGTTCCATCAGATTTTAGTCCAACGGTATGATTTCTACATGCGTCAATAGCTATAATATTTTTCCAATCGGATACATCACATTGACCATATTTGTTCTCACCAACTGCGATTACGGTTCCATCCGATCTTAAGCCAATAGTTGTGCTGATTGTAGTACAAACTGCTACAACATTTCTCCAACTACCAACATTACATTTACCATATCTATTGTCACCTATTGCAACAACCGTACCATCCGCCTTGACTCCAACGGTGTGATAACCTTCGCTTGTAGAAAGTGCGATGATATTTGTCCAGCCCTCTAACCATGGGAACAGCACAGACTCACCACCATCAACTGTCGCACCTGCAGCAACAACTGTGCCATTGCCCTTTAAACCAAGGATATGTTTATCGAATGCATGAATTGAAACAACATCCGACCAATTACGTGCATATCCTCTCTTGTGGCTGTCGCTTCCCGCCATTTTCAATGTACCATTGGATGCAAGTCCATAAATAGCATATCCTCCGGTTTGAATAATGCCCTTTGCAATGGATACTTCTTCTCTCTTTTCCTGTAATTGAATACGCTTTTGCCTATATCTTTCTTGCTTTCTTTGTTCACCTAACTCAATTTGTGATCTAATGTGAGATAAGTCCTCTGATGACAAAAACATAACAGCACGTTTAAAGTCGGGAAGATTTTGAATGTCAGAGCCTTCTCTTTCAACAAGCATATCAATATTGGGAGACTTTTTAATAGCACAAATCTTGCCAAGGTAGGCCTCGGCACATTCGGCATCTAAATCAAGCACTTTTTCGTAAAATTCATCAGCCTTTGCCCACTCGCAACTTTCAAGTGCCATCTTGCCGCGTTTCAATAGGGTTTCTTTTGCCGTAGACGATGTGGTGCTATTTTGTCCCTCGCTTGTTCCCGTTTTTGGCATCAGCTTTTCGATGCCGCGAAGAATATCCTGAATTGATCCGATTTTTCCCAAGTCCTGTGCCTGTAGTTTTGCAAATTCTTTCGGCAAATCATATGCATCAATTCCCTTATAGCAGGGAATTAAGGTTTTCTTCTCACCAGCAGAAATCAACCCTAAAAATCGACTCCACTCATTTTTAACCCACACAGCGTGAAAATGCTCGTAGTCTGTTCCTACCACAAGCATAACTTTTGCAGAATGGAGTGCTGCAAAGATATACGGCTCGTACTCCTGACCAAGCTTATCTTCCAAGGTTATTCTGGCAAAAAACACCCGATATTCCTTGTCGGTTAGTGCATCGTAGATGTCCTGTGCCAAAACACTGTCAAGTGTGCGATTCCCGTCGGCATCCGTTTCTTTATAACAGATAAAAATATCGTATGGGTCTTCTTTACTCGAAACTTCTACAATACCTTTTCTAAGTTCCTCGATTGCTTTAGCTTCCTCACGGTAGACCTTTCGGGCAAGAACATCAGCATTTTCAAGTGTCATCTCATAATTTGCATCATCCATAATAGATGCAAAACTAGAACGATGACAGGTCGGCACTTTCTTTCCTGTACCAGGGTCATCTACATATTCAATGCCAAATTTGCAAAGAACAAGCCCCCAGTAGGCTTCTGCCTCTTCTGGAAAGTCTGCAACAATGGCTTCATAAACGCCAGATGCTTTATCGAAATCGCAGGACGCTCTTAAGCGATGGGCTCTCGCAAAGAGATTCAGTTTTTTTTCGTTATCTACCGAAGGAACAGTTTGCTGTGTACCGCAATACTCACATTCTGCAACGCTTACCCCAGATTGAATATTGAGGTCTCCTCCACACATCTTACATTTAATGATCGCCATTCTTTTCGTCCCCCTGATCTTTCATAATAATTTCCATATGTTTCAGTGCAAATTCTAGGCTCATAGACAATATCTCATTTCGATTTCTGCCGGTCATACTAGCAACATCATCTATATCCTTTAACATATCCTTCGCCACTCGCATGGAAACAATGGTTGTTTCTCCGGTATATTTTTTGGGCATGATTCTTAAAATAGGCTCATCCATATTCATACCTCCTAACGCAGTTATTGTAATACAATTGTATTAACTTTGCAAGGGCCCCCGTAAAATTCGTCAATATGACAAAATGCCGCCATATAGGCAGCATATATCTAGTGTAAAACAAGCAAATTAACTAAATTCCCGTTTGCACACACTCCGTGTTGGTATCATAGTTTTATTAATCAAACATTTGTAAAACCTTAACATGGATATGGGTTGGTTTTGTACATTACTAATTGTGGGCAGTGACCTCCACCACAGCGGTGGGACGGTTGGCGTAGAAGTGGGTACGGCCATCCGGGCCACACAGACGGGTATCAGAACGGTAAATGTGGGCCTTGCTGTCCTCTCCGCAGAGCACCGCCCGCTTGGTGAATACAGCAACGCCATACAGAGCCGCCGGGCGGGCTGTGCCGATGGTGGCATCCGCCAATATGCGGTAATAGAAGGTCACATCGATGCAGTAGTGATTGCGATCAAACGCCACCGGCTCTACATCAATGTAGGTATACAGCAATTCGGCACACCGCACCTTGGCACAGGTGGCCGTATCCAAAAGTGTTTGCGATCCCTTTGTCAAGTAGACCCGCAGATCTTCTACACAATCCTTATCACGGCAGCTGTCCGTGATCTTTCGGGTGTGGATGGACATGGCCTGACGCAGATCGTTGGGATCACAGCGCAGGGTGTCCTGACATTGTTCAGACATATGGATACCTCCCGTTAGAATATAGGAAGAAGCAAAATGCTTACAGGACAGTTTATGCATTCTTTTCCGGGAAGTGCAAACCAAGCAGAATTTCGGCTTGCCTTTCTGCGTTTTTTGGGTTAGAATAGAGAAAAAGTAGGAAAGAGGGTGCATTATGGAGCAAATGCTGTCTATGGAAACATCTCAGCAGATCGCAGAACTGTTCAAAGCCTTTGGGGATACTACCCGGGTGCGGATTTTGTGGCTGCTGCTTCCCCGGGAGCAATGCGTGGGTGACATCGCCCAGGCACTGGACATTTCCCAGAGTGCCATCTCTCACCAACTTCGGATCTTAAAACAGATGCATCTGATCAAAGTCCGCCGGGAGGGCAAAAATTCCCTCTACTCCCTGGCAGATGACCATGTACGCACCATTTTGCAGATGGGTCTGGAACACGTAATGGAATAAAGAACAGCCTGGCCGAAGCCAGGCTGTTTTCTCGTTTATTACAGTTCGCAGTTGCCCACGGTTCTGGGGAAAGGCAGAACATCCCGGATGTTGCCAATACCGGTCAAATACATAACGATTCGATCAAAACCCAAACCAAAACCGGCGTGACGGGCAGAGCCGTACTTCCGCAGATCCATATAGAAGCCGTAGTCCTCCGGCTTCATGCCCAGCTCTCCAATGCGGTTTTTCAGGATCTCATAATCGTCCTCACGCTGAGAGCCGCCGATGATCTCGCCGATACCGGGCACCAGGCAATCCATGGCCGCAACGGTCTTTCCATCGGGATTCAGCTTCATATAGAAAGCCTTGATCTCCTTGGGATAATCAGTGACGAACACAGGACGTTTAAAGAACACCTCGGTCAGGTAACGCTCGTGCTCGGTCTGCAAATCGCTGCCCCAATGGACAGGATAGTCAAACTCATCGTTGTGCTTTTCCAGAATTTCAATGGCCTCGGTGTAGGTAACCCGGCCGAAGTCGGAATTGACCACATGGTTCAGTCGCTCCAGCAGACCCTTATCCACAAAGTTGTTGAAGAACTCCATTTCCTCGGGGGCACGCTCCAGCACATAGGATATGATATACTTGATCATATCCTCGGCAAGCTGCATATCATCTTGCAGATCTGCAAAGGCGATTTCCGGCTCGATCATCCAGAACTCAGCCGCGTGGCGGGTGGTGTTGGAATTCTCCGCCCGGAAGGTGGGACCAAAGGTGTAGATGTTGCGGAAAGCCATAGCGAATGTCTCGCCGTTGAGCTGACCGGAAACGGTCAGATTGGTGGGCTTGCCGTAGAAATCCTGGGTAAAGTCGATGGAGCCGTCCTCGTTCTTGGGGACATTGTTCAGGTCCAGAGTGGTGACCTGGAACATCTCGCCCGCACCCTCGCAGTCAGAGCCGGTGATCAAGGGCGTGTGGACATACACGAAATCCCGATCCTGGAAAAACTGGTGGATGGCCATGGCCGCCAAAGAACGGACACGGAACACAGCCTGGAAGGTATTGGTCCGGGGACGCAGATGGGTGATGGTACGCAAAAACTCCATAGAGTGACGCTTGGGTTGCAGGGGAAAATCACCGGTGGAAGCACCCTCAACAGTGACGGTGGTCGCCTGCAATTCAAAGGGCTGCTTGCCCTCGGGAGTCAGCACCACGGTGCCCTTGATAATCAGGGCCGCACCGATGTTGATCTTGGAGATTTCCTGGAAATTGGGGATGGTATCGTTATAAACCACCTGAATGGGGTTAAAGTAAGTGCCGTCGGACAGCATGATGAAGCCGAACTGCTTGCTGGGGCGGCGATTACGCACCCAGCCGCCCACTTCGATTTCCTGGCCGGCGTACTTTTCTGTGTTCTTGTAAAGCTCACGAACAGTGATCAGTTCCATAATACATTCCTCACTTGCAGAAAATATAGATAAGTATATACCAAATCAGCAGAATTTACAAGAGGGAAGTTGCATTTTTGGGCAAAATATCAAAAGCATATAACCACAGCCCTTGGCCCCCTCTGCGGAGGGGGCTGGATTTTTGCGAAGCAAAAAGACTGAGGGAAAGACAATCTTTTCTCTCCCTCCGGCAAAAATCAAAGATTTTTGCCACCTCCCTCCTCAGAGGGAGGCAAGCCGCCTGCGGCGGATACCATAATTACAACTGTGCCACATGGACTTCCGCACCGGCGGCCTGGATTCTCTCCAATTGCGTATCATCGCAGCCGCTGTCGGTGACCAGCAGTTGGTTATCCCCCACGCCGCAAATGTGGGAAAATCCCACCCGGCCGATCTTCCGATGGTCGGCCACGATGATGGTCTTCTGTGCCCGGGTGATCATTGTGCGGTCGATCATGGCCTCATCTGCATGGTAGGTGGTGATGCCATGCTCCGGATGCACGCCGTCCACAGACAAAATGCTCCATTGGGGCTGATAGCGGCTGAGTTGCTCCAAAGCATCACCGCCATAAGTGAAGCCATAATTGGCATTCAGCTCGCCACCCAGCAAAATCAGCCGTATATCCGCCTGGTGGGCCAGATAATTGGCCACCGCTAAAGAATTGGTAACGATATTCAAATTCTTCCGCAGGCTCAGCACCTCCGCCACCGCCATGGTGGTCATACCGGAGTTGATGAACAGGGTATCGCCGTTGCTGATATAACGCAGCACCGCCTCTGCGATGGCCCGTCTGCCCTGCCCCACCGGGGCCAATCTGCCGCCCCAGCCTTCTGCCGGCTGTGCCTTGCGGACAGCTCCGCCGGGAATACGATCCAGTTGCCCTTCCATAGCCAGGGCATCCAGGTCATTGCGGATGGTGGCCGGGGTGATGCCCATTTTCTCGCTGAGCTGGGCCACCTGCACCATACCCTCCCGGTTCAGTTGTTCCAGAATCGCCTGGCGGCGGATGTCGATCTTCAACTTACCCGTTGCCATAATTACAGTGCCTTATTGTTCAGCCGTTCTCCTACAGCTCCGCCGGGATGAATGAGGGCAAACTGCTCTGCCTGATAGCCGGTCTCCTCAATCACCGCCGCCTGCAAAGCATGGAAGATCATGCACAGGGACGTAGTGGAGGTGGTACCCTGGGCGTTCCACTTATCGGTCTCCCGGTTGACGTGCTGTTTCAGTACCACGTCCGCCGCCTGTGCCAGAGGGGATTCCAGATTTTCCGTCACGGTGATAACGGACACGCCTTTGGCCTTGCAAATATCCACGATGGGCAGCAGCTCCTTGGTCTTGCCGCCACGGGATGCAAAAATCATCACATCCCCGGCCTGCAAAAAGCCGGTGGCACCGTGAACAGCCTCAGCCGGAGAAATAAACCGGGCGGGACGCTCGATGCAGCACATCAGGTGAGCCATGTGCTGGCAGATGATGCCGCTGTGGCCACAGCCGGCGGTGCCGATACGGGGTGCTTTGCTCAGCAGATCCACTGCCTTGCCGAAGGCTTCCTCATTGATAAAATCTTTCATTTCCCGGATACAGGCCTCCTCAATATCGTAGGCCTGCCGGATTGCTTGCAAACTTTCCTGTTTCATATTTTTCCTCCTTGAAAATTTTTGTTTATCATAACACAAATATGATTTTCTTTCAAGCAAATTTTCAAAAACCTTTGCCGTCAAAACGGCCATATTTGCTTGAAAAATTTGTGTAAAACGCAAAAAATGATGAATATGAATTGACTTCCCGGGTTTGTTTTTTTATAATATAGGTAGGCTTGCGAAGTGCGGCCAAAATCACTAAAAGAACTGCGCTTATGCGCTTTCTATATAAGAAATGAGGTGAATAACAATGATTTCCAACCGCAAGATCAAAGCACCGTTTTTTGAGATTGGCCCCAAGTCCTATCTGTACGGACAGGACGTGATCGATCTGGCCATCGCCGCTGACAAGGCTTCCGAAAAATACGGTGTGGACATCATCTTTACCACGCCCATCGTGGAAATCGCACGGGTCAAAGCCGCCACGAAACATATTCACGTCTTTGCCCCTCACATGGACCCCATCGTCCCCGGCCGCGGTCTGGCAGACATCCTGCCGGAATCCCTGGTTGCCGCAGGCGCGGAGGGTGTCATGCTGAACCACGTGGAAAAGCCCCTGGATTTTGACACTTTGGCAAAGACCATCGTCCGTGCGGAAGAAGTGGGCCTGACCACTATCGTCTGTGCTGACTCCATGGCCGATGCAAGCAAGATCGCAACGCTGAATCCCGATATCATCGTAGCAGAGCCCAGCGAACTCATCGGCACCGGTGTCAGCGTGGGCCCCGAATACGTGGAAGCCGCTACCAAGTGCGTCAGGGATGTGAATGCTGACATTCTGGTGCTGACTGCCGCAGGTATCGCTAACGGCCAGGATGTGTACAACACCATCATCGCCGGTGCAGATGCTACCGGTTCTTCTTCCGGCATTGCCAAAGCCCCCGACCGGGCCGCAATGGTGGACGAAATGATCGCCGCCGTCCGTAAAGCATGGGACGAGCGAAACGCCTAAGCAACTCTTTTAAGGTATGTCATTCCGAGGCCGAAGGCCGTGGGAATCTCCTGGTAGTATCTATCGATATGTACCGCAGTTACAAACATGGTTCCGGGAGATTGCCACGTCAGGCTTCGCCTTCCTCGCAATGACAAGCAATAAATTTATCAATAATTTTTTGGAGGTAACAAAAATGGAATTTACTATGATTCAGAAAGAAATTCAGCTGCAATCCCGCGGTTGGATTCCCACCTTCCACGACATCTCTATCGATGTACATAAGATCGTGGAAGAGTCCGGCATTAAGAACGGCACCGTTTCCGTGGTTTCCCACCACACCACCTGCTCCGTTATGATCCAGGTGTGCTCTCACGACTTCGCCACCTTCGTTCTGGAGTTCCTGCAGCACGATCTGCTGGACATCATGCGCAAGATGATCCCCGACTTCGCTAACGAAGGCGACTACCGTCATCCCGGCCCTGTTCACGCACAGTACGGCCGCTATGT
>JAZOBY010000001.1:0-42708 GCA_045596215.1 Faecousia sp. | reverse complement strand
GACGATCTCGTAGGGATCAAAGCCGGCTTCCTTGCACAGCTCGCGGCATGCCTCAACGGACTCCAGGCCGTACTGAGCGAGGACGCCGTTGATCTTGTCGATTTTTCTTTCGTAACCTTCAAACAGAGCCATTGTAGCGTCCTCCTCTTATTCGTGACGGGGGTCGATGTACTTGGCAGCGTCTGCGAAACGACCGTAGGAACCCTTGGCCTTTTCCAGTGCCACGTTGGCATCGTCGCCCTTCTTGATGAAGTCCATCATCTTACCCAGGTTGATGAACTCGTAACCGGTGATCAGGTTGTCCTCATCCAGAGCAATGCGGGTCACGTAACCCTCAGCCATCTCCAGATAACGGGGGCCCTTTGCCTTGGTGGCAAACATGGTTCCCACCTGGCTACGCAGACCCTTACCCAGGTCTTCCAAAGAAGCACCCACTGCCAGGCCATCCTCGGAGAATGCGGACTGGCTGCGGCCGTAAACGATCTGCAGGAACAGCTCACGCATAGCGGTGTTGATGGCGTCACACACCAGGTCGGTGTTCAGAGCTTCCAGGAGAGTCTTACCGATCAGAATCTCGGAAGCCATTGCGGCAGAGTGGGTCATGCCGGAGCAACCCAGAGTCTCCACCAGAGCTTCTTCAATGATACCTTCCTTCACGTTCAGGGTCAGCTTGCAGCAGCCCTGCTGAGGAGCGCACCAGCCGATACCGTGGGTGAAACCGGAGACATCCTTGATCTCCTTGACCTGAACCCACTTGCCCTCTTCGGGAATGGGAGCGGGGCCGTGATATGCACCCTTGGCAACGCTGCACATATGTTGTACTTCGCTACTGTAAATCATGGCAATTTTCCTTTCTTGTTGGGGGAAATGAATTTCGCCCCTTAATTTTCCACGATATATTATACAAGCCGTGGCAAGAAAAGTCAATTCCTTGCCACGGCTTTTTGTCACATTTTCGTGTTATGCCTGAATCTTCTTCACGAAGGCCTTGCGGTCCGCCGCTTTGAAATATGCAGAGCCGGCGACCAGCACTTCCGCACCGTTTTCTTTGCAGACAGTGCAGGTGTTTTCATCCACACCGCCGTCTACTTCCAGAATGCAGGAAGGATTCACTTCATCCAGCATCTGACGAAGCTGTTTCAGCTTGGGCATCATATCCGCCATGAATTTCTGGCCACCGAAACCGGGCTCTACGGTCATGACCAAAATCATATCCACCTTGTCCAGGTAAGGAATGGCCGCTTCCGCAGGGGTGCGGGGTTTCAGAGAAATGGCGGCCTTGCAACCCATGGCCCGGATTTTTTCCAAGGCTTCCAGGGTGTTATGGGGCTGGTCCGCCTCAATGTGGATGGTCAGCCAGTCCGCACCGGCTTTGACAAACTGCTCTACATAGCGAATAGGACGGTCGATCATCAGGTGCACATCCAGCACCATATCCGTCACGGGACGAACCGCCTGAATCAGCGGAAAGCCGAAGGAAATATTGGGAACGAAAATGCCGTCCATCACGTCCATATGTACCCAGTCTGCGCCGGCTTCTTTCAGCTGCCTGATATCCCGCTCCATATTTGCAAAATCTGCGGACAAAATAGAAGGTGCAATTTTTGCCATAACAAATTTCTCCTTGCGTTTTTTATTATCATATCACCAATCACGTTTAATTGCAAGATAATGAAAAAAATTCCCGTATTTCTTTTTCGGTGTGGGGTATACTAATGCCGAACCCAAATTGAAGGAGGAAAAAACAATGAGTTGCAAAGCAAACAAGTGCATCGAATGCACCGTTCAGCAGTGTGCATACCACTGCGATTCCGAGAACTACTGCTCCCTGGACCGCATTTTGGTGGGCACCCATGAGCAGAACCCTGCCATGGACCAGTGCACGGACTGCAAGTCCTTCCGCAAGAAGTAATCAACTGCGTCATTGCGAGGAGCATAGCGAAGCGATTGTAAATCGCTATAATAGCCTGTGGCAATTATTCAATCGCTTATGCGACGTGGCAATCCCCATAGGTTTCCAAAATGTCCGTGGGATTGCCACACCAGTCTGCGGACTGGTTCGCAATGACATATGCGATTGGAGTTTGGTGGCGGCTGAATGTCGCCACCTTTTTTCTTGACTGCGTGCATGAAAAATAGTATGATATTTGCAGTTTTCCCTTTCCAATGTTCAAAAAACCTTATTTGGATGTTTATATTTTTTTCACATCCGCAAAATACCATAAATCTGTACATAAAAATCCGGGAGGAATTACCATGGAAAACATCGAAAATTTCCCGCAAGAGGAACCGAAGAAAGAATCCCCCTTTGCTGACTCCCCGTATGTGATGGAGGAGCCTGAACAAGTGGAATACGCAGAGTGCATTCCCGAAGAAGTGCTTCCCCCAAAGAAGAAAAAGCGTTCTCTGAAAGGCTTAAAGATCTGTCTGGCTATTATGGGTGTAATCGCGTTGGTGGCTGCCGGCTGTTGTATAACCTCTTACTGTGTGAACAGCTACTGGGTCCATCACTATAACCAAATGGCTGTATATATGCAACAGGAATTTGCGTATCTGCAAGAACAGATCGAGGATAACTCCTTCACGGGTCAGGGCAACTCCATTTCCGGAACGCCCGTTGTCACGGATGGGCTGACACCCGGCAAGATCCATGCTCAGAACAAAAACAGCGTGGTAGGCATTGCCAATCAGGGCATCAGCACCAATATCTTCGGTCAGGCAACCGAGACCGCATCTTCCGGTTCCGGCTTTATTATCTCCGAAGATGGCTATATTGTTACCAACTACCATGTGATCGAAGGTGCTACGACCCTGACGGTCATTATGAACGACGAGGAAGAATTCCCGGCCACCGTGGTCGGTTACGATGAGGGAAATGATTTTGCTTTGATCAAGATTGAGGCTACCGGCTTAACCCCTGTAAAGCTGGGATCCAGTGATGATCTGATCGTGGGTGATCAGGTGGTGGCCATCGGCAACCCCCTGGGTGAGATGACAAACTCTCTGACTGTGGGCTATATCAGCGTAAAGGATCGCGGCGTCACCATTGATAATTCCATCATCAACATGCTCCAGACCGATACTGCCATCAACCCTGGCAACTCCGGCGGCCCTCTGTTCAATATGAAGGGTGAGGTCATCGGCATCACCACCGCAAAATACTCCGGCACCGCTGTGGAAAGCATCGGCTTTGCCATTCCCATTGACGATATCACTCCAATGATTGCCGAGCTTTTGGAAAAGGGCTATATTTCCACTCCGTATATGGGCATCATGATCACCAATGAATGGGACGGTGTTGGCGTATTCGTCAGCAGTGTGGAGGCAGGGTCTCCCGCCGCTGCCGCAGGTCTGCAAAAGGGCGATCTGATCGTCGGTCTTGGCGATTATTCCACTGTAACACTTGCGGAACTGGATCGGGCTCTGCGGAACTTTGAGCCGGGTGACACCACCACAGTTTCTGTATACCGCAACCGTCAGGTTTTGGAGTTGACCATTACTTTCGGAGAAAAAAACCAAACTCCCGGTTAATCGAGATCATGCATCCCGCTCCCTGTGGAGCGGGATGTTTTTGAACTTTTTGCATAATTATTTTCCTTGCCTGATACACTAAATCAGGCAACATCGGAATAAATTTCTATATTTTTAAAATTTTTGTGAAAGTACTGGCTTTTTCTGTCGAACAGAGGTATAATGTGAAAAAATACTTTTGACGGACTGTCAATAAATTGGAGGCTTCAAAATGAAAAGTTCAAAAGGTCCGGTGCATGTATCCTGGCAACGGATTTCTTTGATCGTTCTTTGTGTCATACTGGCTCTGGTGCTGATTTTCATGCTGTTTGCCACAATCGTGGTGCATCGAATGTTGGGACATTTCACCGGCGGTGACAACAGTGATTTGTTTGCCACGCTATCCCCGGATGAACTTGCTTCCCTTGCATCTGATCCGGATCACGATCCCAACTTTACCGGCCCTACTATGAATCCGGATGATGTTACCATCAGCACGCTGCCCAGCCAGCCGCCGGAGCTGCTTCAATCCGAAGGTATCATCAACATCATGCTCATCGGCGAGGATCGCCGGCCCGGTCAAGGCCGTCAGCGTTCGGACTCTATGATCCTGTGCAGCTTCAACACAAAAACCAACACCATCACCATGATTTCCTTCCTGCGGGACACCTATATCTCCCACATCCCCGGCTACTGGGCTGACAAGCTCAATGCCGCTTATGCCTACGGTGGTATTAAGACTATGGATCAAACCTTTGCACAATACTTTGGTGTCCATATTGATGCCCACGTAGCTGTGCAGTTTGACGGTTTTAAGGGAGTCATCGACATGCTGGGCGGCGTAGACATTGACTTGACCGAGAAGGAAGCAAATTGGTTGAACAAACATGAAGGATTTAGCTTAAAAGCCGGCATGAATCATCTGAACGGCGAACAGGCTCTGGCCTATTCCCGAATCCGAAAGCTGGACATGGATGCCATGCGTGCCGGTCGTCAGCGGAAGGTTCTGACCGCTTTGATCAACGCCTACAAAAACAAGAGCGTTGGTGAAATGCTTACTTTGGCCGACGACATTCTTGCAACCGGATTCATTCAAACAGATATGACATCGGACGAAGTCATCGATTATGTCAAGGCTCTGTTCCCCATGCTGGCTACTGCCACCATCAACAATCAGCAGATTCCGGCCAACGGCACTTATAAAGAAATGACCGTCGGTAATGTCACCGCCACCAAGGTGTGTGACCTGGAAGCCAACCGCAAGATTCTGAAACAGATCCTGAGTAACTAAAAAATCCCGGAAGTGTGATACACTTCCGGGATTTCTTTCACTTCAAATACTTATCAAAGCCAAAGTAATGCAGCGTGTTGTTATAGCTGATGTTCTCCACCATCTTGCCCAGGTAAGCCCAGTCAGCAGGATACTCGCCGTCTTCCACCAGCTGGCCGAAGAGGTTACACAGTATTCTGCGGAAATACTCGTGACGGGTGTAGCTGAGGAAGCTGCGGGAGTCGGTGAGCATGCCGTTGAATGTGCCCATGGCACCCAGGCTCATCAGGCTCTTCATTTGCTCTTCCATGCCGATCTTGTGATCATTGAACCACCAGGCAGAGCCCTGCTGGATCTTGCCGGGGATGGCACTGTCGGTTTGGAATGCACCCATCAATGTGCCGATGATGCCATTGTCCACAGGATTCAGGGAGTACAGAATGGTCCTGCCCAGAGCATTTGCCTCTTCCAGTGCGTTCAGCAGCTTGGAAAGGCCAACGCCGTTGGCGGCATCATTCATGGAGTCGAAGCCGGTATCGGGACCCAGCTTGCGGAACATCTTCTTGGAGTTGTCCCGGAGGCAGCCGAAGTGGAACTGGGTGATCCAGTCACGCTTGTAGTATTCCTGACCCACGCTCAGCAAAAGGGCGGTGTGGTAAGCCAGCTGCTCGTCCCAGGTGATGGACTGCCCGGCCTTTGCACGGGCGAAGATATCGTCCAGAGTGGCCTCGTCTGCTTCCACGCAGAAGCAGTAATCCAACGCATGGTCGGATACGCAGCAGCCACGGTCTGCAAAATAGGCAATCCGGTCATTCAGGGCCTTACGCATATCTGCTACGGTGTTGATGGCGTAACCCACAACCTTTTCCAATTGTGCAACGTAAGCAGGGAAAGTCTCCTTGTCTGCACGCATGGCCTTGTCAGGACGGAAAGCAGGCAGAACTACTGCGGGAGCAGTGGGGTCAGCGGCCAGCAATTCGTGGGCTTTCAGATCGTCCACCGGATCGTCGGTGGTGCAGATCAGCTTGACGTTCGACTTACGGATAATACCACGGACGGACATATCCGGCTGAGCCAGAATGGCATTGCACTTTTCATAGATTTCCATGGCATTCTCGCCAGTCAGGGGCTCGGTGATGCCGAAATACCGCTGTAATTCCAAGTGCGTCCAGTGATACAGGGGGTTGCCGATCAGGTTGGGCATGGTCTCGCCCCACTTCTGGAACTTCTCGGCAGGTGTTGCGTCGCCGGTGATGTAGTACTCCGGCACACCGCAGGAACGCATGGCACGCCACTTATAGTGGTCGCCGCCCAGCCACACTTCGGTGATGGTATCGTACCGCTTATCCTCATAGATCTCCATGGGATTGATGTGGCAGTGATAGTCGATGATAGGCATTTTGGCCGCATGATCGTGATACAGTTTCTTGGCGGCTTCTGTTTTCAGCAGAAAGTCCTTATCCATAAATTGTTTCATAGAAAATACTCCTTTGCAGATTTTTACAGCACAACGCCGTCTTTGAAAATGGAGATTTCGCGGAATCCCCGTTCCTCAGCACGGGTCTGCTTGCCGGAGGCCACTTCCAGCACCATATCCATCAGATCCCGGGCAGATTCGTCCAGGGTCTTTGCTCCGTCAGCGACTGTACCGGCGTTGAAGTCGATCCAGTTTGCCTTCTGGGTGGCCAAGGGGGTGTTGGTGGACAGCTTCATGGTGGGTGCGGGTGCACCAAAGGGCGTGCCACGACCGGTGGTAAACAGGATAACATGTGCACCGGCGGCAGTCAAAGCCGTGGCGGACACCAGGTCATTACCCGGGCCGTAGAGCATATTCAGGCCCTTGGTGGTAACCGCATCGCCATAGCCGATTACGTCCATGATGGGAGCGGAGCCGCCCTTCTGGACACAGCCGCAGGACTTGTCTTCCAGGGTGGTGATGCCGCCCTGGCGATTGCCGGGACTGGGGTTGTCGTAAACCACCTCATTGTGGCGGATGAAATAGGATTTGAAGCCGTTAATCATGTCAACAGCTTTGTTGAATACGGTTTCATCAATGCAACGGTTCATCAGGAAGCCTTCTGCACCGAACATTTCCGGCACTTCCGTCAGCACGGTAGAACCACCCTGGGCAACCAGCATATCGGAGAACCGGCCAACCACCGGGTTGGCGGTGATGCCGGACAGGCCGTCCGAGCCGCCGCATTTCATGCCGATCACCAATTCGGATGCAGGGATCTCTTCTCTTTGGAACTGCTTTGCAAAGGCGGCACATGCTTCCAAAATGGCTCTGCCGTCGGCCATTTCATCCTGAGAGTGCTGGCACACCAGGAATTTTACCCGATCCGGGTCAAAATCACCCAGCTCTGCCAAAAATTGTTCCTGCGTCAGGTTTTCACAGCCCAGGCTCAGCACCAACACCGCACCGGCATTGGGATGGCGGACAAGAGATGCCAACAATTTCCGGGTCTGTGCATGATCCTCTCCGGTCTGAGAACAGCCGAAAGGATGGGGAAATGCGTACAGGCCGTCCACCGAACCGGAAACCAGATCCTGGTTTTCCTTGACCAGTGCCTTGGCAACATCGTTGACACAGCCAACGGTGGGAATCACCCAAATTTCGTTACGCACGCCCACCTTGCCGTCTTTCCGGCGATAGCCCCGGAAGATTTTCGCAGGCACACTTGCCAGAGGATGCACATCCGGCTCATAGGTGTACTCCATCTCGCCTTCCAGATTGGTGGCCATATTGTGGGTATGCACCCACTGGCCGGGAGCAACCGCAGCGGTGGTATGGCCGATGGAGAAGCCGTACTTCACCACCTGCTCGCCCTCGTTCAGGGAAAGTAGGGCCATTTTATGTCCCTGGGGGATCTGGGTCTGGGCGGTCACGCCTTCAAATACCGTACCGGGTTCAATGGTATGCAACGCCACTGCCACATTGTCCTTGGGATGGATTCGGATAAAATCGGGCATAGGTTTCTCCTTACAGGCAGGAAGCGTAGGCTGCCAAAGCACCGGCTTCCCGAATCATCTTCAAGTTCTTTACGGTCAGTGCCTCAAAGCCCTCGATCTCAGTCAGATCCTGACCCCACATCTGGGTATTGGTCATGACAGCGTGAACCAGGTCTTCCACGGAATCATTGCGGTGTGCATAGTAGAATTCCAGCACCCAGCGGTCGTCGACGCAGGTGTAGGTATTGCCCTTGGGACGGCGGCAAATCAGGCCTTCGTCGGTCAGCTCCTGAATGTCGCTGCTGAAGAATGCGATGTAAGCGGCATAGCCCATGCTCAGGCAAACAGGCAGCTTGCCGAACTGCTCAATATACTCCAGGAAGCTGGGCATATTTCTTGCACGCCACTTGGAAGTAGCATTCAGGGAGATGCTCAGCAGTTCGTGGTTGACAAAGGGATTGTTGAACCGATCCTGAACGGCGGCGGCAAACTGCATGCAGTCTTCCTTGTCCAAAGGCAGGATGGGCACGATTTCGTCCTGCAGAGCCTTGTTCATAAAGCCCAGCACAGCATTATCCTGCATGCAATCGCGGACGATATCGTAACCGCCCAGATATGCACCCAGAACGGTACCGGTGTGAGAGCCGTTGAGGATGCGAACCTTGCGCTTCTTGTAGGGGGTCATGTCGGGAGCGACAAACACCCTGTCCTCCAGGCCGGCCTTACGGAAAGGCAGAACGTCGTTCAGTGCGGGATTACCCTCGATGACCCACAGGCCGAACACTTCGCCCACATCCAGCAGGGGGTCAGCATAGCCATGCTTTTCCTCCAAAGCGGCGACTTCGGCAGCATCACGGATGCGGCCGGGCACGATGCGGTCAACCAAAGAGCCGCAGAAGGTGCACTTCTCATTGACGTATGCACGGAACTCGTCGCTCAGGCCCCACTGGTCGATGTACTGGTTGACGCACTTCTGCAATTCCTTGCCGTTGTCGTCGATCAGCTCGCAGGCCAGGATCAGCAGGCCGCCCTTACCGGCGTTGAAACGCTCCAACAGAACCTGGGTCATCTTGCCGGGGAAGGATGCGGCGGGCATATCTTCCAGCTTGCAGGCAGGATCGTAGACGATACCGGCCTCGGTGGTGTTGGAAACGATGATTTCCAAATCGTCGCTGACGGCCACTTCCATCATCTGACGGTAGCCCTCAGCCTCATAGGGATTCAGGCAACGGGACACGCAGGAGATGACACGCTTGTCGTCCACCTTCTGACCGTTCTGGCTGCCCCGGAGATACAGGGTATACAAACCTTCCTGCTCGTTGATCATCTTGGCAAGGCCGGGCGCGATGGGCTGCACCAGGCAGCACTTGCCGTTCCAGCCGGCCTTTTCATTGGCCAGGTCGAACCAATAGTCCACAAAGCCACGCAGGAAGTTGCCTTCGCCGAACTGCAATACCTTTTCCGGTGCTTTTTCCAGGATATATCCGTCATAGCCGGATTTTTTCAGGGTTTCGTAGTTAAGTAATTCCATGGTAGATTATCCTCCGTATATTTTAGGTTGATATTTTTATTATATAACATCTTTTTCACATCGAAATAGTGTTATTTGCGATAAAACATTGTGATTCTTGTTTATTTTTTGTTGACACCCTGGAAATGAGGATGTATGATATCCCATAGAAGCGGACGACCGCTGGTCGCCCTTACAATTTGTGGGGTTCCCATGTAGGGGCGTGCATTGCACGTCCGCTATTTTTCCATTATGGAAAGGCCGATGATGTTGTGAGAACGAACGATTTTCTTCCCAGCTTTGATCCCCGGCAAAAAATGCTCCGGCCGGATTTTGAAGTTGTCCATAAATGGGATACCGATCTGAAAGAAGTGGAAGTGCATCACCACGATTTTTGTGAGGTGAATTTTCTGGTTTCCGGAGATGTGACCTACGTGATTGAAAGCCGGGTCTACCATGTGAAACCCGGCCAAATGCTGATCATCAATCCCCGGGAGCTGCACCAGGTCTACATTCAGCCGGATACCGCCCCATATGAGCGATACATGCTCTGGATTGCTCCCAGCCTTTTGCAAGGGCTTTCCAGTCCGCAGACGAATCTGTACCGTTGTTTTGACATGAGTCGCCCCCATTACAGCAATCTTCTGCATTTGCCGCCAGAGCTACGCCGTGTCATTCCCGCCATGTTTGAAGCGTTGCTGGAAGTACAGGGTAAAACCACTTACGGAGCGGACCTGCTTCAACGAAATTTGCTGACGGAAATGATGATCCATGTGAACAAAATGGCGGACATGCCCAACGATAGCACCGCCGATTCCAAAACCAACACCATGGTCGCCCAGGTCATTGATTACATCAACGAATACTATTGGGAACCCCTGTCTTTGGATTTGCTGGCGGAGCGTTTCTTTGTCAGCAAATACCACCTGAGCCATGAGTTCAATCGGCAAATGGGTACAGGTATTTACCAGTACATTCAAAAAAAGCGTCTGCTCATCGCACGGCAGTTGATGTTGGAGGGACAAAAGCCATCTGAGGTATATGCACCCTGCGGTTTTGGCGACTACGCCGCCTTTTTCCGGGCCTTCAAAAAGATTTACGGCATGTCCCCCCGGGATTATGTGCAGTCGCTGAATGACTAACAAGCACGAGGATATTTATATGCACTATTATTTCGCTCCCATGGAGGGTGTAACGGACAGCGTCTACCGCCGTCTGCACCACCGGTATTTTGGCGGTGTTGACCGCTATTATATGCCTTTTCTCTCCCCCACCATGCATCGGACACTCTCTCACAAAGAGAATCGGGAACTGCCTGTAGCAGACGACCTTCCCTTTGTTGCAGTCCCCCAGATTCTGACCAAATCGGCGGAGGATTTTCTCTGGGCCGCCCAGGTCTGCCATGAACGAGGTTATAGGGAAATCAATCTGAATACGGGTTGCCCCTCCGGTACTGTGGTTGCCAAAGGCAAAGGTGCCGGTATGCTGGGAAGTGTGGACAAACTGGACCGTTTTCTGGACGCCATTTTCAAGGATTCTCCCATACCCATTTCCGTCAAGACCCGGCTGGGTCTGACAGATCCCGGGGAATTTCCTGCCCTTTTGGACGTGTTCAACCGCTATCCCATCCGGGAACTGACGGTGCATCCCCGTGTGCGCAAGCAGTTTTACCAGGGGGATGTGGACATGGAGATGTTCCGCTATGCCACCGCAAACAGCCTAAATCCCCTGTGCTACAACGGCGATCTGACTTCCCGGCAGGATTGCGAAAAAATCGCATCTGAATTTCCCGGGGTCGAGTCTGTTATGCTGGGCCGGGCTCTGGTGGCCGATCCGGGTATGCTGCTTCCCGGCGGCACAGATATAAAGGCTTTGGAACAATTCCACGACGCTCTTTTGGAAGAATATCTGGTTTTGTTCGATGGAAGCCGCAACGCCATGTTCCGGCTGAAAGAAAATTGGAGTTTTCTGCTTAACCGCTTTGAAGGCAGCGAGAAACTTTCCAAGCGTTTGCGAAAAACCACGGATCTTGGAGAATACCGTGCCATTGCGGCAGAAATTTTCCATACATTGAAACTAAAATAAAAAAAATGCGATGCCGAAGCATCGCATTTTTTCATTCTTCTGTCAAAAGGGCGGTCAAAACGGGGGTCAAGGTCTCGGTAAAGACCACGTATCCTTCGTGGGTCAGGTGGCCGCCGTCGGTGGTGTAGCTATCCCGGAGCTGTCCGGTCGTTAAATCCAGCAATGGTGCGTACATATCCACAAAAGTGAAGCCGTACTTGTCCGCCAGTTTACGGATCAACACGTTGTTATAAGCCGCCAGGTGGTTTTTGCGCCCCCACTCCCTGCTCATGGAAGTCATGGACACCAAAACGATCTTCGTATCCGGAAGATTTTCCTGCAAACCGATGAGGATATTCTCATAGTTTTCAAACATGGTGTCCATATTGTTGGCACCGATGAGCATCACCGCCACCTTGGGTTTCAAATCGTAGACAGATATCTGCAACCGGTCTTCCAGCCCATGGGTGGTATCTCCGCCTATCCCCCGGTTGGCTGTTTTGAACTGGGGATAGTATTTCGCCAGGTCGTAGCCATCTGTCAGGCTGTCGCCCAAAAAGGCCACATCTATTTCATAATCGGCGTACTGCTCATTTTCCTGCTGGTAAACGGCAAGCTTGTCCGCACGATACTGTGCGATTGCTTTTTTCAGTTCTTCCTGCTTCTTTTGTTCTGGAAGAATCCTGGTAAAATAGAGCACAATGCCTGCAACCATTGCAGCGACCACTATGATAGCAATAATCAAAAATATTTTCTTTTTCATTTTCACTTGTTAATGTCCAGGAAGTAATCCGCAACACCCTGAGCGATGGCTGCTGCCTTATTCTGCACCGAAACAGGATCGATCATAGCTGCCAGATCATCCGCATTGGACATAAAGCCGTTCTCCGTAAGCACGGTGGGGCAAACTGTCTGACGGTTCATAAAGTAGTTCGCCTTCCACTGCAGGAAGTTTCTGGTGTAAACGCCGGAGGCCTTTGTATGTTCGTAAATATTCTTTGCCAGCGATTGGGACCAGGGCGTGTAATAGTAGCTGTAATAACCCCGGATGGACTTGTCATTATTGGCATTTTGGTGAATGGCGATACAGATATCCGGAGAAGTTTCCAGGAGGTGTTCCTGACGCACATTTACATTCAGGGGCGAGTCGTCTGTGCGGTTCAAAATCACCGTAGCACCCATGCTCTCCAATTCCGCTTTCAGTGCATTGGCGAGCATCAGATTCAGGTGTGCTTCGTCCCACTCCGTGCCCTCTGCGTCCTTTGCCACGGCACCGCCGTCCACACCGCCGTGACCTACGTCGATCATGATCGTTGTGCCGGAAAGATCCGCACCGTATTTGTTATCTGCGGCGGATGCTTTGGCCGGGTTCAGGAACTGGAAGCACAGCTGGTCATTGTCGTTATAGTAAGCGTGCCAGCCATACAGGGCACCCGCTTTGCGCAGATGCAGCCGCAAGGTGTAATCGGACTCGTTTTGAATGATCTCCGCAGATTTGAAAAGGGGATGATTTGCGGGGATGGTCACTTTTCCGGTGAAGACTGTGGTGTAGCAGAATGTAATGTCGATATACGTGGCATTGTTGCTGACCACTGCATAATCCCGGTCTTTTCCGCCCTTGGGATTGGAATATCCGCTTTGGTTGGTCTCAAAATAGAAAGGTGCTTTCCACATGCTGTCCAAAGTCAGGATAGAATGACGGCCAACGGTCTCCAAAGATACCACGCCGATTTCATTGTGGTCCGGCAGCCATCCCTCGTACTGCTTGACCTCCGGAATCATTTTGGAAGTGCCGTATTCAAACGGATAGACCTTTTTATCGTAATAGACCCGGTGGCCGCTCCGCAGGAGCACATATTTCATGTTACTGCCGTAAATCAGGTCTTTTTTGCAGTAATCCAGCGTGCCCTCAGGCAGGTAGTTATTGGTGGGATGGGAATAATCGTCATAAGTATCCCCGTCAAAGGTCTCGATATTGACCTGAATGACCTCAGCGATATATCCGGAGCCTACGTCCACATAGTTTCCGCCGCTGGGGGTTACCGGTGGGGGTGTTGTAGCCGGTGTGCTGGATGGCTGCGTGGCCGCACTGCTGGACGGTTGTGTCGTTCCGGTACTTCCTGTGCTGCCGGGTATCACCGAGGAAGAACTCCCCTGAGAGCCGGAGTTATTCATAGCATTGCTCCCCGGGTTAGTGGTATCATTATTGATAAGACTTCCGCTGATGACCAAAAGCACCACCAGCACGGCGGACAAAATGCCCACCAGGATCAGCAGCGTTTGATTATTCAGCACAAAACCGGAATTATTTTTCCGGTGCGGTCTTCTTTCCGTGGCCATTTACTGTCCTCCTGTATGCTTGTTTTCTTCGACAACTATAACATTTTTCTACCTTGCTGTCAATAAAAAAGGGCTGTTGCATCCGTCGCAACAGCCCCGTATTTTATTCTGTTGTAGCACGTTGGCTCAGTGCGATTGCCCAATAGCGAACATCAATGGTCCAGTTTTCCAGATGGGATTCCAACAATTCCTCAGATGCCAGCGTCCGCAGACCGTTTTCACACCAGACTTCCCATTCCACATCATCACCCACATAGTAAAGGATTTGATAGCCTATATCGGTTTTCAGAAGGGTGAGATCTCCGCCCTTGCGGCCTTCGGTAAACAGCCATTCGTCAATGGGGCCGGTACGCTTCACGAAATACATCACGTGGTAGCCGTATTCCGTCTTCACAAGGCCGGTCTCGCCGGGGGTACGGGCACTGTCAAAAATCCAGTCTTCAAAGGGCTTCACCATATCGCCCACAACAATATTTGTATACAGACCGCCGTCTGTCACCTTGCCGTCCTTATCCTCGCTGTGCTCATTGGCCAAGGCGCCAAAGGCTTCTTCTGTCTTGTCTCCTGCCAAGTACTGATCCAGCAGGGATTGTGCCGCAACACGGCAGGCTTCCCATTCTGCATCTGAGTAGGTAATGTCCCCGTTTTCATCCTTGGTGCCGCCCTTGGGCATGATCAGGATGTGACGCACATCCACCGTTGCCATGTCATTGCGGGCGATATACTGATACAAACCGCCGTTGCTGGCACTATAACTGTCGGAGGACCGAATCTTTGCCACGCCTGCAAAAATATCTTCCGTCAGATTCATGCTTTGCAACGATTTCAGAATGGACTCGGCGGTATACATGCACTCATCCCAGGATTCCTCGGTATAAACGGTATTACCCTCATCGTCCTGGCTGGCCAGGGGTTTGATCAGAATATTGCGGAAGTCCACCAGATTGCCGCTGTCCTTGGTAACGCCGTAATGTTTCAGGGTCTCTTCGTTTTTTTGGAAGTATTCTTCCATTTCAGCGTCGGTAAACGCCAGTTTGGAAACCAATTCGTTGTAATACCCGTAGCCGATACAGTACAGTTCCTCGTAATAGTAATAATCCTCAAAGGTCACATTGGTACCCAGATTCGCCTGGATAAGGGCATCTGCACTGGCATAGCCTTCCTCTTCCGCCTCTTTCTTGACGGCGTCTTCCAGACCGGCAAGGTATTCCTTATTCTCTGCCGGCACCTGATAACCGTTCTTTTGGGCTGCGTCCGTCAAAGCCCGATAACTACGCCAGGAATAGAGAGCCGCTTCCAGGAAGAACTGCTCCCATGTCATTCCCATTTCTTCGCTGTACATCTGCTCGCTCAGAGGGGATTCCCAGTCGAAGGGGATATAGTACTCCGCGTAACTGCCGTACTGCTCAATGTATTGGTTGACCTGATCGATGATCTGCATCCAGTAGAATACCTGCAGCTGACTGTTGGTCAGTTCAAAATCTCCCATGGTTGCTACCACCACATCACGGGCGGTGTTGGACCAGTACTCAGAAGTCACATAAACGGCCCGTTCTTCAACTTCTTTCTGCCATGGGTTGATCAGATACAGGCCCACGCCTACCAGTGACAGCAGTATCGCCAGCACCACAGATACCGCGATAATGGCAATGAGGGTCTTTTTCTGCATTTTCTTCTTCGGCTTTTTTACCTGATTATCTTCACCGCAGGAAGGACATACAGTTTGTCCCTCTTCCAGCGGCTGTCCGCATTTGTTGCACTCCATAAATTCCTCTTTCTCCCGTTCGGGGCATAGAATACGAGGATTTTACCATGTTTGCCCAGGAAAAGCAAGATAAAACACAGTTTGTTTACAAATCTGTGCAACAACACAGAAAATCCCCACTGCCGAAGCAGTGGGGATGGTAGCTGTTACTCAACCGTAGCACGGTATCTAATGTCCAGTTCTGGATACTCTTCCAGTATCAGTTCTTCCGTTTCTTCTACATAGTGATATTTGCGGCATACCCGGAAAAACTCCCATCTGCTTAAATCCTCACGAAAAAAGACTGTTACCATATAGGAATCCTCACCAACAATCGTACTGCTTGCATTGCACTCCACGAGATAATGACCCTTCTGGTCAGAATCATCAATAAAAAAGTCAGTGGTCCGCTGCTCAATATCATACAGATCTTCAAAAGGCTCTATTTCAATTTCTATCCGGTCATTACGGAAAAGGTACTCGGTAATCGTCCCCTGAACGGTAATAGGAACTGTACCCAGTTCCTTTCCGTCAGAATCTGATTTGACCGCTTCCATGGTTATATCAATGGGGGTACTTTTAATCGGAACGAAGTAAAGGCCGGCAGCAATCAGCAATACGCATACCACACTGATTATGACGATATAGGCCATCTTTCTATTCTTCATATTTACTCCTCCAATGCTATGGGTTTATGACGGTTTGTATCCCGGAGCAAAGCCTCTGAAAAACTGCACGATTTCTTCAACCGTCCGTTCACCCGAGGTCGAAGCAATGTAGTATATCGGTTGGCCATTATCGTCTCCATGAAAAACCCAGTATTCAAAATCCCGGCTGGTTGTAATCGTGCAAAAATCGTAATCATCCTTTGAAGTATTCCACGCAGAAAAAGTGATTTGATAAAATTCACCATGAATATCTGACAGCGCAGACTGTTTGTTCCAAGTGCTATCGCCGGAGAAAACGATACTCTTAAACATCCCAAAGGGGGCAATGCTCAGTTCAACCGCATCCTCTTGGAACCGGTAATCCCTGAAAATGCCCTGCATGGCTATTTCTTCTGTACCGAGAATATTGCCGTCCTCATCCAGTTTGGTAGCTTGCAAGGTAGCATTGAGGTTTCTATGATCTTGCGGAATCAAATAAAGGCATAACCCCACAACAACACACAGCAGCAACACACCGCCAATAATATACAGCACCCTTTTCTTCATTTTGTAAACCTCCTTGGATTTTTATGCGGTCTATGCTGGTTGGTATCCAGGAACGAGACCTTTAAAGTACTCTAACAGTTCCTGCGACGTGTAATTTCCGTTGATCGACATGACATAGGAAAACACATCATCTCCATAGGGTCTGCACACCAACCCAAAGCGATCAAATTCTTCTGTGAAATACAGGTCGCTTACCAGCATATATCCGGCATCACTATTCCAGCCGCCAAGTGAGACTCTGCTACATTCCGGATCGAATATTGCCCCGCAGCTATGGATCACACCTGTACCAGTAACGGAATTATTTGTTTGCACATCTATAGAACGAATGCCAAGCGGCTTGATCGTCACATCCATACGGTCTTTCTGGAACAGGTAATCGTATCGGTATCCTTTGATTTGTAATTGTTCCGTGCCAATCTCGTTGCCATCTGAATCCAGTTTTATGGCATCCAAGGTCAGATCCACAGGCGTGACCCAAGGAATCAAATATAGTAAGATCCCTATCAGCACCAAACTGATACTTACAGCAAAAACGATATACATACGCCTCTTAAACATATATACCTCCACTCGCCATTGTTCTAGTCATGGAATGACCAATGATCCCTTATAATGCTGTAACTAGCGGCACTATTGTCCTCAATATCTTCACCAATATAGTAATCTGCCGCAAATTGCTTTCGCTTTGCTGAATTATTGTAATATTCCGAGTCTGTCCGGAACGACAGCAAATGTAAACATACGATCAAGCACTGAATTTTCCGTAGCGGTCACAGTTACATACCGCATAAAGTAAGTAGTACCCTGATATGTGTATGAAAAATACGAAGAATCGCCACCTTCCAGCGGCAGTGTCGGTGAAACGGAAACGAGCACGCAAAGGAGAATGGTTAACGCGATCAGTCGTTTTTTCATGTTGTTACTTTCTTTTGTTAGTATGTACAGACAAACCCGCCATGAAAGAAAAGAATATACAACTTTTTCCATATTCAGTATACCATGTGGCAAGTTTGACTGTCAATTATATAAACGAATCCAGCATCACTTTTTGGACAGACACATGGAAAAAAATTGAAATTATTCTATTAAACCTAAACAACACATGCCATTTGGACAACCGTCGTGCAAAAAAGTATCTCTACCCCTTGAAAAAGGGCGAAAAAAATGGTATTATTTCATGTTGAGAAAGTATGACCCGGAGGATACCCCATGAACACCAAAACCACCGTTATTTCCCAGGAGCAGTTGGAGTCCCAATTCGCCTTTTGCGATAAGATCAGCGTCTACTGGATGCAGGCAGGCCGCACCCCCACCGCCTATGTGGAGACCTACGGTTGCCAGCAGAATGAAGCCGATTCGGAAAAGCTCCGGGGTTATCTTGCCCAAAGCGGTTACACCATCGTCCAGAATTCCGAAGGGGCAGATGTGGTGGTGATGAACACCTGTGCCATCCGGGAACACGCCGAACAGCGGGTTTTCGGCAATCTGGGTGCATTGACCCACACCAAGCGCCGTCATCCGGCACAAAAGATCTTCCTGTGCGGTTGTATGGCCGGCGAGACCAAGGTCTCTGACCGGATCAAGAAAAGTTATCCCCATGTAGACGGCTGTTTCTCCACCCACCATCTTTGGCAGTTCCCGGAGATTTTGTGGAACGTGCTGAGCAAGGGCAAGCGCCAGTTTTACATTGAGGACGAGCCCGGTTCTATCGCCGAGGGCATCCCCCAGGTACGGGACAATACCCTGAAATCCTGGGTGTCCATCATGTACGGCTGTAACAATTTCTGTACGTACTGCATCGTTCCCTATGTCCGTGGCCGGGAGAGAAGCCGCAAAAAGGAGGATATCCTGGCAGAGTGTAAGTGTCTCATTGAAAACGGCTGTAAAGAGATCACCCTGCTGGGACAGAATGTAAATTCCTATGGCAAGGATCTGGACGAAAATGTGGATTTTTCCGATCTGCTTGCGGAAATTGCCGCACTCCCCGGAGAGTTTCTCATCCGCTTTATGACCAGCCATCCCCGGGATGCCGGCAAGAAGCTGTTTGGTACCATGGCATCTTCTCCCAAGATCGCCAAGCAGCTGCATCTTCCCTTCCAGTCCGGTTCTTCCCGGGTGCTGAAAGCCATGAATCGCCACTACGACCGGGAAAAGTATCTGGAGCTGGTGCGTTACGCCAAGTCCGTCATGCCCGATCTGGTACTGACCAGCGATGTGATCGTAGGCTTCCCCGGTGAAACGGAGGAAGAATTCGAGGAGACCATTTCCCTCATCCAGGAAATACAGTACGATTCTTTGTTTACCTTCATCTTCTCCCCCCGCACCGGCACACCTGCCGCATCCATGAACGACCCAACGCCCAAGGAGGAGAAAAACCGCCGTTTCGATCGGCTCTGTGCCGTTCAGAATGAGATCTCCGAGAAGATTCACGAGAATTATGTGGGACAACGCCTACGCTGTCTGATTGACGGAACGGACAGGGAGTTTTTGACAGCCCGTACCGAAGGCGGACGGCTGGTACGACTGAAAGGGGAAACAACCCTCATCGGCTCTTACCGCTATGTAACCATCACCGGCTCCACCACTTGGAGTCTGACCGGTGAACTTGCTGACAAGGAGGCATAATATGGCCACCGCAAACACAGAACTGACCCCTATGAAGCGGCAATACAACGAAATCAAAGAACGCAACCAGGACTGCATTTTGTTCTTCCGCCTGGGTGACTTCTACGAAATGTTCGACGAGGATGCCAAAGTGGCATCCCGGGAGCTGGATCTGACCCTGACCACCCGGGATCGGAACAAGCCCAAGGAAGAACAGACACCCATGTGCGGCGTGCCCTATCACAGCGTGGATGCCTACATTGCCCGGCTGGTAGCCAAGGGCTACAAGGTGGCTATCTGCGAGCAGATGCAGGATCCTGCCACCACCAAAGGCTTAGTGGAGCGGGACATTACCCGTATCGTCACTCCCGGCACAGTCACGGAAAGCTGCATGTTGGAAGAAAGCCGGAATAACTACTTTGCCTGTCTATACGCTGATGCAGGCAAATTCGGCATGGCATTTTGCGACATTTCCACCGGTGCGTTTTTCGCCACCACCTGTCCCGATGCCGCTTCTGCCGCATCTGAGCTGGGCCGGTTCTCCCCTGCGGAAATTCTGCGTTGGGGTGAGGGTGCTCACGATCCAGTGATCGACGATGCGTTGTTTCATCGGCTCAGCTGCTGCGTCAATGAGGGCCGGGAGGGTCAATTTGATCGCAGCCGGGCAGAAGCGACCCTTACCCAGCATTTTGGCATCTCTTTGGAAGAGCTGGGTCTTGCCAGCTTTGATGCGGCCACCGTGGCCAGCGGCACATTGCTGGAAACCCTGGTATCCCTGCAAAAGAATGAACTTGCACATATCCGTGCATTGCAATACTACACCACCGGCCGGTTCATGGAACTGGATCTGGATGCCCGCCGGAATCTGGAACTGACGGAAACCATGCGTGGCAAGGAAAAGAAAGGCTCCCTCCTGTGGGTACTGGACAAGACCCGTACCGCCATGGGCGGCAGGCTGCTCCGCTCCTGGTTGGAAAAGCCCTTGCTGGATGCTGCCGAAATTCAACGCCGCCAGGCAGCCGTGGAGGAACTGACGGAAGCGACCATTTGCCGCAGCGAATTGTCGGAAACCTTGCGGGACATCTCCGATCTGGAACGGGTAATGACACGAATCGTCACCGGAAATGTGAACTGCCGGGATCTTTTAGGCCTTGCATCCGGACTGCGGGCATTGCCCGGGGTGAAGAACCATTTGAGCCAGCTGGAATCTCCCTTGCTGCGGAAGCTGAATGACGCCATTGACGATCTGACCGCCTGTGCGGATCTGATCACCAATACCATTGTGGACGAGCCCCCGCTGACCATCCGGGAGGGCGGCATCATCCGTGTCGGTGCGGACGCGGAAGCGGATCGTCTCCGGGACATTATGAACGGCGGCACCAGCATCATCGCTGCCATTGAGGCCTCGGAACGGGAAAAGACCGGCATCCGCACCCTGAAGATTGGCTACAACCGGGTATTTGGCTATTATATCGAGGTTTCCAAGTCCTTTATCGACCAGGTGCCCCAGGACTATATTCGCAAACAGACCCTTGCCAACTGCGAGCGTTACATCACCCAGGAGCTGAAAGAGCTGGAAAATCAAATTCTCAACGCCAAGGAACGGCTGACTGCTCTGGAATACCAGATTTTCACCCGTCTCCGGGAGACCCTCGCCCAACAGGCAGGCCGTGTGCAAAGCACTGCCGCCGCCGTTGCGGCTGTGGATGTGCTGTGCAGTCTGGCTTCCGTTGCGGTGCAACGGGGCTACTGCCGTCCTCAGATCACCCTTGGCAACGAGATCTCCATCACCGACGGCCGCCACCCTGTGGTGGAAGTGGTGCTGAAAGACAATCTGTTTGTCCCCAATGATACGGATTTGGGTCGTGCGGATCATCAGGTGAGCATCATCACCGGCCCGAATATGGCAGGTAAATCCACCTATATGCGGCAGGTTGCGTTGATCACCCTGATGGCTCAGATCGGCTCTTTCGTGCCGGCCCGGGCCGCCACCATCGGCATCGTGGACCGGGTGTTCACCCGCATCGGTGCCAGCGACGATCTGGCTTCCGGTCAGTCCACCTTTATGGTGGAAATGGCGGAAGTGGCTTCCATTTTGAAGTACGCCACCGCCAAGAGCCTGCTGATCTTGGACGAGATCGGCAGAGGCACTTCTACTTACGACGGCATGGCCATTGCCCGTGCAGTATTGGAATACGCCGCCGATCCCAAAAAATTGGGTGCAAAGACCCTTTTTGCAACCCACTATCATGAGCTTTCCACCATGGAAGACAAGCTTCCCAATGTGAAGAATTTCAACATCGCCGTGAAAAAGCGGGGGGACAAGATGATCTTCCTGCGAAAGATCATCCCCGGTGCTGCGGACGACAGCTACGGTGTGGAAGTGGCCAAGCTGGCGGGTCTTCCCAACGCTGTGATCAGCCGGGCCAGAGAGATTCTGGAAGAACTGGAAGCCGAAGCCGGCGTGGTGCACATTGCTCCTGCCGTGCAGGAAGAGGATGATCAGGTCAGCATGATGGACCTGACCCAGCAGCAGGTCTGCAACGCTTTGCAGAGCATTTCTGTGGAAACTTTGACACCCATTGAGGCCATGAATGAACTTTACAAGCTGAAAAAGATGTTAAACGGATGAATATTTCTGATTTTCAATCTCACTCGCTGAATTCAAAAGAGCTATATTGGGGAGCGGCTTATCTGCTGTTTGATGCCATATTTTTGGCCCCGATCTTGCAGGCTCTGAACCTTTTGCTCCCCATGCCCCTGCCCCAGTCGGTGGTCAATCTTCTGTTCTTTTCCATCAACTTGGGTGCGGTGGTGCTGATCTTCCGCAAGTATCTGAAAGCCCAGGTACAACTGCTTCCGGATGTGATCGGCAAGGTGCTGGGCATCGCCGCCATTGGCCTTTTCGTCTACTGGACAGCGAATTTTCTGTTGGTGCAGGTACTGTTTGCCATTGACCCTGAGTTTTTCAGCATCAATGATGTTGCTGTGCAGTCTTTGGTGGCGGAAGACTTTACACTTATGCTCATCGGCACGGTTGTTCTTGTGCCGATTGCGGAGGAGAGCCTGTTCCGGGGACTGCTGTTTCGGGGGCTGTATGACCGCAGTCCGGTTTTGGCATGGCTATTATCCGTTCTGCTTTTCTCCGGAGTCCACGTGATGAACTATATCGGCATTTATCCTGCAAGCACCATTTTTCTGTGCTTTTTGCAGTATTTGCCCGCCGGAGTCTGTCTTGCCGGTGCTTATCGGATTTCCGGTTCGATTTTCTGTCCCATTCTCATTCACGCCGCTGTGAATCTGCTAGGCGTGATGGCATTGAGGTGAATTTTATGCCAAAAATCATTAAGCTTTCCCAACATGTTGCCAACTTAATCGCCGCCGGTGAGGTAGTGGAGCGGCCTGCATCTGTTGTCAAGGAACTCCTGGAAAACGCGGTGGATGCCGGTGCGTCCAAGGTCACCGTTGAAATCAAAGACGGCGGCATGACCTTCCTGCGGGTTACCGACAACGGCTGCGGCATGGCACCGGAGGATGCCCGGACGGCATTTTTGCGTCACGCCACATCCAAGCTGCGTACCGCTGAGGATCTGGCCGCCATCGGCACTATGGGTTTCCGTGGCGAGGCCTTGGCCGCCATCGCTTCTGTCAGCCGCATTGATCTGATGACGAAAACGGCCGGCAGTACAGCCGGAACGAATCTGTCTCTTGAAGCCGGTCAAATCACCGAGGAATCCGAGGTGGGATGCCCTGACGGCACTACCATCATCGTCCGGGATCTGTTCTTCAATACCCCAGCACGGATGAAATTCATGAAAGCCGATACTGTAGAGGGTGGCCGTGTCACTGCCGCTGTGCAGTTACAGGCATTGGCCCATCCCGAGGTGGCCTTCCAGTATCTGCGGGACGGAAAACAGATCCTCTCCACCCCCGGTTCAGGAAAACTGGAAGATGCGGCTTACTGTGTCTATGGCCGGGATCAGGCAAAGATGGTGGCGGTGGAAAGTCGCTGGGAGGGATATAGTCTCTCCGGTTTCGTTTCCAAGCCCACAGATGCCCGGCCCAGCCGGAACATGCAAACCTTTTTCGTCAATGACCGCCCGGTGCGTTCCAAATTGTTGATCTCTGCTTTGGAAGAAGCCTACCGCAATCAGCTGATGGTAGGCAAATTTCCGGCTTGCGTACTGCATTTGCGGATGCCGGCCAACGCGGTGGATGTGAACGTCCATCCTGCCAAGACGGAAGTGAAATTTTTACAGGAAAAGGCGGTTTTCGACTGTGTCCACTATGGGGTGCTGGGTGCGTTGAACAAGCAAGTTGACCGCCCCCAGGTGCAGTTCAAACCCAACACCACTTATACCTCCGCACCTGCCAAAAATCCTATGCCCTTGCCGGAAACCACAAGCAACGTGGCAAGCCCTCAGAAAAAGGAACCTTTTTTCCGTACCATGACAGCGGATGAATTCAAAAATTTCTCTGCCGCCGTGCAGTCCGCTCCCCAGCCGAAAAAGGAAGCGGCTGCGGCCACCTATCATGCAGTGGAACGCCGGCAGAGTCTTCCTGTGCAGGAAACCGTGGCGATTCCTACCGCTGCACCTCAGAAAACAGAATGTCATCGCGAGCCAGTGACCGATGTCACCGGCGTGGCGATCCCCATGAATATCCGAAACATCCAGGAGATTGCCACGTCGATTCCTGTGGAAGAACAGGAACAGACCGCTATCGTCATGCCCGAGGAAATCCCATGGCGGATGGTGGGTGAGCTTTACAACTCCTACATTTTGGTGGAGCAAGGTGAGGATGCCTTCCTCATCGACAAACACGCCGCCCATGAGCGTATCCTTTTTGAAAAACTGAAAGCAAATCAGGAGGCCATCACGCCTCAGATGCTTCTGTCCCCTATCCCCGTGCAACTGAGCCCGGAAGGCACAGCAGAACTGCTCAGTAATGCCACCATGCTTTTGGAACTGGGTTTTGAAGTGGAAGAATTCGGCGACAATACGGTTCTTCTTCGGCAGATACCCATGGATTTGGATGTTGCTGATGCGGCGGATGCCGTAGAAACTTTGGCCGCTGATTTGCTTCGTGGACGCCGGGAAAAAGCAGACACCGTCCGGGATGAGATATTGCATACAGTGGCCTGCAAGGCCGCTATCAAAGCCGGCTGGGTCAATGATGAAAAGGAACTGCTGGCTCTTGTAAAACAGGTAATGACCCGGGAAGATTTGAAATACTGCCCCCATGGTCGTCCCATTTGTATCACATTGAGCAAAAAACAACTGGAAAAACAGTTTAAGAGAAGTTAATAACCTTCCCTCTCGGGGGAAGGTGGCAAAAATCTCTGATTTTTGACGGATGAGGGGCACAAAACCAATAAACCCCTCACCTGTCAGCCCGTTCGGCTGACACCCTCCCCCCAGGGGGAGGGTCTTGTGGACCGTTCGGGAGGCCGGCTCTACATCACATCATTCAAGGAGATACGAGAATGGCACGTTCAGAACAGGCGATCTTTACAAACCTGTGCATGGTCTATGACGATGCCGGAAATATCCTGGTAGAGGACCGGCTTGATCCCACCTGGCCAGGTATTTGTTTCCCCGGCGGCCACGTAGAGCCGGGCGAATCCTTTGTGGAATCTGTGATCCGGGAAGTTTGCGAAGAGACCGGTTTGACCATTGAAAAACCTATTCTCTGCGGTACGAAGCAATTTCAGACCAAGCACGGGGAACGGTACGTGGTCTTCTTCTACAAGACTAACCGTTTTTCCGGCGAGCTTCGTTCCTCTGACGAGGGCAAGGTATTTTGGATCCCTCGAAAAGATTTGGACAAGTACACCCTTGTGGACGATTTTCTGGATATGGTCAAGGTATTTGAAAGTGACGATCTGTCCGAATTCTTCTACTATACTGAAAACGATCAGTGGAAACTAAAACTGCTATAAGGAGGCTTTCATGTCCAACATCATATGCATCGCCGGGCCGACTGCCTCCGGAAAGACTGCGTTGGCGGTGGAGCTGGCGAAGGAATTAAACGGTGAGGTTATCTCCTGTGACTCTATGCAGATCTATCGCCGCATGGACATCGGCACAGCAAAGCCCACAAAAGAGGAAATGCAGGGCATCCCCCACCATATGCTGGACGTGGCCGACCCTGACGAGGATTTCTCTGTGAGCCGTTACTGCGAAATGGCTACCCCCATTTTGGATGACATTCTGGCCCGAGGCAAGACCGTCATCATTGCCGGCGGCACAGGACTTTACATGGATTCCCTCATCCGGGGCAACGATTTTGCCCCCTGCCCCTCCACCGGTGCGAGAGAACGGCTGGAAAAAGAAGCGGATGAAAAGGGCATGGATGTTATGTTAACCAGGCTCCGGAGTATTGACCCGGAATCCGCCGCAAAACTACACCTTGCCGACCGCAAGCGGATCATCCGGGCACTGGAAGTTTTTGAGGAGACCGGCGAGACCATCACCGCCCACAATCTACGCACTCAGGCCATCCCGCCCCGATATAGCCCCCTGTGGCTGGGTCTGGATTTTGAACCCCGTCAGGTGCTTTATGACCGCATTGATTTGCGTGTTGGCATGATGCTGGAGCAGGGTCTGGTGAAGGAAATCCAAAATCTTCTGTCATCCGGCATCCCAGCCAAGTGCACCGCTATGCAGGCCATCGGCTACAAGGAATTTGTGGTCGCATTGGAGGGACAAGGTACCATCGAAGAAGCCGCAGATGAGGTACGCAAGGCCTCCCGGCATTACGCCAAGCGGCAACTGACCTGGTTTCGCCGCAATTCCCAAATGAATTGGCTGACTCGCCACGAGGGTGAAGATTTTCCTGAAATTCTCCACCGTGCCAGACAGCTTGCGTGCCAATTCGACAAGTGAAATCTGTTACCATGTGTATATCCCAAAGAAAGAAGGTATACATATGTCAGAACAAATCAATCTGCAGGAAGCCATTTTGAAGGAAGTCCGCCGGGACAAAGTGCCGGTGACACTGTTTCTCATGAACGGCTTTCAACTCCGTGGAATCATCACAGGCTACGACAGCTTTGTGGTGGTGCTGGTGACCGATGGCAAGCAACAAATGATCTACAAGCACGCCATCTCCACTCTGGCACCGATTCGACCGCTGAAAGCAGCCGCGACTGCATAAGCACTCAGGCGACGGAGTAATATCCGTCGCCTGTTTTATACATCCCATAATTGTCATTGCGAGCCAGTGCACACACTGGCGTAGCAATCCCCTTGGGTTTCCGGAATATTGGAGGGGATCGCCACGTCGCTTTGCTCCTTGCGATGACATACCTGTTATACAGAAAGAAGGCTTATTATGTCCATCGCTGAAAATATCGCCCGGATCCGGGAAGAAATGAAAAATGCAGCCATTGCAGCAGGCAGAAATCCTGAGGAAATTTTGCTTTGTGCCGCCACAAAAATGAACGATGCTGACGCTGTCCGTGCGGCCATTGCCGCGGGGGTGGATGTGTGCGGCGAAAACCGGGTGCAGGAACTGACGCAAAAGCTGTCCGAGCATGCCTATGACGGTGCACCTGTACATTTTATCGGCCATTTGCAGACCAACAAGGTCAAACAGGTGGTGGGAAAAGTAGACCTCATTCAAAGCGTGGACAGTCTGCGGCTTTTGGAAGCCGTCCAAAAAGAAGCTGCCCGTCAAAATATCCGCCAAGATATCTTGTTGGAAGTAAATATCGGCCAGGAGGAAAGTAAGTCCGGTTTCCGGGCGGAAGAAATTCTTCCTCTTGTGGAACAGTTTTCCAAATTTCCGAACATTTGCCTACGGGGACTCATGGCAATTCCCCCCATTTCCCAAAATTCGGGGGATAATCGCAAATTTTTTCAAAAAATGTGCAACCTTTCTGTTGACATAACGACTAAAAATGTAGATAATATATGCGTGGATATATTGTCTATGGGTATGTCCGACGATTTTGCCGATGCCATCGCCTGCGGCAGTACCATGGTACGCATCGGCACCGCGATCTTCGGACAGCGACATTATGCCTGACATCCGAAACGATGAGAACATACAGGAGGAACCATTATGAGTTTTTGGGATAACGTAAAGAAGTTTGCACAGCCGTACTCCGAGGACGAGTATGATGAATATGACGAGGAGGCCGAAGGCTTCGAGGATGAGCAGGAGGAGCGTCCTGCCCGCGTTCGCCGTGCACCCCTGTTTGGCGGTTCCAGCGAAGAAACACCCTCTTACAGCAACCCCAAGCCCACCGGCACTACCGCTTTCAGCGGCCAGGTGGTAAGCATGGGTAACAAGCAGGAAGTGGTCCTGTTCCACCCTGCCAATTTCAACGACACTTCCAAGGCAGCCGACGATCTTCGCAACAGACGGGCTGTTATTGTGAATATGGAAAATGTAGATAAGGCCATGGCCCGCCGTGTGGTGGACTTCCTGTCCGGCTGTGCTTACGCTCTGGATGGCAAGGTCAAGAAAGTGGCACAGTCCACTTATCTGTTCTGCCCCCATAACATGGAAGTTGTGGGCGATCTGGAAAATATGCAGGCCGAAGCAGAATCCTACATCTAAACTAATTTACAGAGAGAGGACAGCATATGATTACACCTCAGCAAATCGAGCAGATCTCCTTTGGTCGTGCCACCTTCGGCGGCTATGATATGCAGTCCGTGGACGAAGTCCTGGGACCCCTGACCGAAGATTACATCACCCTATATAAGGAAAACGCCCTGCTGAAAAGCAAGATGCGTGTTTTGGTTACCAAGCTGGAAGAATACCGCAACAACGAGGAATCTATGAAGGATGCCATCGTCAACGCCCAGAAGACTTGTGACATCATGGTGAAAGAGGCCGAGGCCAAGTGCACCCAGATGCTCCAGGATGCCAACGCTCTGGCAGAGGAAAACACCAAGCGGGCCGATGCCCTGATTGAGGCAGAAAATGAGCGTGTGGAAGAAGCCCGCCGGGCCGCCGCCGATAAGATCGACCAGCTGGCCGACGAGTTGGCTTCCTGCATTCATGCGTTGAACCGGATCAAGACTGCTAACGCACCTGCTCCCATCGGCAGCTCCTTCTATGATTACGACAAGGAGCCGGACGCCGATCCCACTGCCGCTGTGGCGGATGAGATCGCCAGCAATCTGGAAGCCTTGGTCGGTGCAGCGGAAGAAGTCGCTCCCAAGGCAGAGCCCCAGCAGCCTGTTTCTGACCCCGCTCCCAAGTTCACCGGTTTGGCTGACAATTTTGGTCCCGGATATAACCCCACCGCAAAATAATATAGCAACGACGAGGACACGTGCTTGCTTTTCCCTATCCTCAGAGAGCCGCCATTTGGTGAGAGGCGGCGATATAAAAGCAACGCATATCCCCTCTGAGCAGCACACCGAAGCCCATATGGGTGCGTAGGCTGTGCCGGATTTGCACCCGTTACAGTGCAGTCGAGTGCCGCCCAAAAGGCGGAACAAGAGTGGTACCGCAGAGGTATATTACGCCTTTGTCTCTTATCGTAAGGGACAAAGGCGTTTTTATTTACCGCACCCACAAAAAGCCTTCTCCAGGCACGATCCTTCAAACAACACAACTTTTCAATTATGCACAGCAGCGGAGGTAATAACATGCCACAGAAGGAAACAAAGTACGGAATAGGAGCAATCATTGCAGATTGTTTTTTGTTAGTTGAAGTGATAAACGACATCTATACAGGAGAACTGACATGGTTTACGTTGCTTGCTTTCCTCTTATTTGGTGCGATTCTAAGCTATACTTTTGTTGTATTAGCGAGGCAAAAAAGGAGAAAGGAAAGAGAGCGGTTTAGTACAACGGCAAGCGAAGAAGAGAAAGATATAAAAATTGCACAGGAAGAATAGGTTGATTCTTTGGGACAAGAGTTCCCTCATCGCTACGCTTCTTGCAATGACATAACTATGAAATTACTATGGAGGTAACATTCCAATGGACTACAAAAATACGATTATCACCCCCAAGACCGACTTCCCCATGAAGGCCGGTCTGCCTGCCCGGGAGCCGGGTATGCTGGAAAAATGGGAGGAAATGGATCTTTACAGCACCATGCTGGAAAAGAACAAGGATCTGCCCCCCTTCATCCTGCACGACGGCCCTCCCTTCTCCAATGGCTACATCCACATGGGCCACGCCCTGAACAAGACGCTGAAAGACTTTATCGTCCGCAGCCACGCCATGATGGGCTTCTACACCCCCTATGTCCCCGGCTGGGACAACCACGGTCTGCCCATTGAGCGAGCCATTGAAAAGTCCAAGAGCAAGCTGAACAAGGATATGTCCGTCCCCGAGTTCCGCAAGGCTTGCGAGGACTTTGCTGAAGACTTTATCCAGAAGCAGATGGGCGGCTTCAAGCGGCTGGGTGTCGTTGGCGACTGGAAAGCACCCTACCGCACCATGGATAAGCATTTTGAAGCACAGGAAGTTAAGGTCTTTGGCCGGATGTTCGACAAGGGCTTCATCTACAAGGGTCTGAAACCCGTTACATGGTGCCCCTTCTGTGCAACTGCTGTGGCAGAAGCGGATATCGAGTATCAGGACGATCCCTGTACTTCCGTCTATGTGAAGTTCGCCATGAAGGACGATCTAGGCAAACTTTCTCAATTTGATCTGACCAAGACCTACTTCGTCATCTGGACCACCACCATTTGGACGCTCCCCGGTAATATGGCCATCTGCCTGCACCCCCGGGATTCCTATGTGCTGGTAAAGGCCGAAAACGGCGAGACCTACATCATGGCTGAGGCTCTGATGGAAAAGACCATGAAGATGGGCGGCTTTGAGAACTACGAAGTTTTGGCCACCTATCCCGGTCAGTTCTTTGAGAATATGCTGGCACAGCACCCCTTCCTGGACAAGACTTCCCGTCTGGTCAACGCAGAGTACGTCACCATGGATTCCGGTACGGGCTGTGTCCATACCGCTCCCGGCTTTGGTGCGGATGACTATCAGACTTGTATGCGTTACGGTATGGACCTGGTGGTTCCCGTGGATGATTACGGCCGTCACACCGACTACGCCGGCAAGTACGCAGGCCTCAAGACCGAGGACTCCAATCCCATCATTCTGGAAGACATGAAGGAAGCCGGATCTCTGTTCGCATCTGAGCAGATCGTCCACTCCTACCCCCACCACGACCGTTGCAAGAAGCCGGTTATCTTCCGGGCAACTCCTCAGTGGTTCTGCTCTGTGGAATCCTTTAAGGATCAGGCTGTGGAGGCCATCGAGAATGTTCAGTGGTTCCCCGCATGGGGTGGCGACCGTATGGTGAGCATGATCCGGGAGCGTGCTGACTGGTGTATTTCCCGTCAGCGTCGTTGGGGTCTGCCCATTCCGGTGTTCTACTGTGAGGATTGCGGCAAGCCTGTTTCTACACCCGAGTCAATTGCAAAGATCTCTGCTTTGTTTGATGCGCATGGCTCTAACATCTGGTTTGAAAAGGACGCCATGGAATTGGCTCCCGAAGGCTTTACCTGCCCTCACTGCGGCGGCAAGCAATTTACCAAGGAGACCGATACTCTGGACTGCTGGTTTGACTCCGGCTCCACCCACTTTGCATCCCTGATGCACCGCACTCCCGAGCTGTGGCCTGCGGATGTTTATCTGGAAGGTGCTGACCAGTACCGCGGTTGGTTCCAGTCCTCCCTGCTGACCTCTGTGGGTGCGTTGGACAAGGGTGCTCCCTTCAAACAGGTTCTGACCCACGGCTGGGTTGTGGACGGCCAGGGCCGGGCCATGCACAAATCCCTGGGCAATGGCGTTGACCCCGCTGACCTTATTAAGGACTTCGGTGCAGATATCGTTCGCCTGTGGGCAGCATCTTCTGACTATCACGTGGACGTACGCTGCTCCAAGGATATCTTCAAGCAGATCGCCCAGAACTATCTGAAATTCCGTAACACCGCCCGTTACTGCCTGGGCAACCTTGCCGATTTTGATCCCAACAATCTGGTGGCTGCCGCGGATATGGAAGAGCTGGACAAGTGGGCACTGACCAAGCTGGATGAGCTGATCAAGCTGTGTCGCAAGGCTTACGAAAACTACGAGTTCCATCTGATTACCCACGCCATCAACGACTTCTGCGTGGTGGAGCTCAGCAGCTTCTATCTGGACATTTTGAAGGACCGCCTGTACTGTGAAGATGCCACCGGTTTGCGTCGTAGAAGTGCACAGACCGCCCTGTATCTCATCGTGGATGCCATGGCGAAGCTGTTCGCCCCCATTCTGGCCTTCACCTGTGACGAGATTTGGCAGTCCATGCCCCACTGTGAGGGAGACGACGCACGGAACGTCCTGCTGAACCAGGTGCCGGCAGACTTCACCGCCTACGCTCTGGATGCGGATGCAATGGCCAAGTGGGAGTCCGTCATGAAGCTGCGTCAGGACGTGAACGGCATTCTGGAAAAGGCCCGTGCTGACAAGCGGATCGGTAAGGCTCTGGAAGCTCACGTTTCTCTGGCTACCGACAACGCCGAATTGAAGGCCGCCTGTGAAGGTGTGAATCTGGCCGAGATCTGCATCGTCTCCGCCTGCGACTGGGCTGACGCGGAGGAAGGTGCAGAGGTAGGTGTTGGTGTGAACTACCCTGACCTGACCATCGGTGTCAGCGAGGCTAAGGGTGTCAAGTGTCCCCGGTGCTGGATGCACTCCGAGAACGCGGGAAATGACGACCTGTGTCCACGCTGTGCCGCTGTGGTTTCCAAGCTGGATATCGAGATTTAACTTGCTGCGAGGCGGACGTTCTGTCCGCCTCGTTTTTTCGTAAAAATGCGAAAATAATGCTTGACAAACCGACCTCTTGCGACTATAATAAGCATGTTCTGTTTGAGCCGCCGGTATAGCTCAGTTGGTAGAGCAGCTGATTTGTAATCAGCAGGTCGGGGGTTCGAGTCCGTCTACCGGCTCCATTCAGACGAACTAAATATGGGGGAGTTCCCGAGTGGCCAAAGGGGACAGACTGTAAATCTGCTGCGTATCGCTTCGATGGTTCGAATCCGTCCTCCCCCACCAAAAAATCCTGCACGAAAGTGCGGGATTTTTACTTTTTACCTCTTACTTCTTCACTCTTACTTAATTTGGCAGGATTTTTTGGGAAGTAACAGGTAAAAGGTAAGAGGTAATAAGTGAGGTAGCTTTTCGCTTTGGCGAAAAGCATTTTTTATTGTATAGGTTGAAAAGTAAAAGGTTTTATGGTATAATTTTCCTACCAAATAATTTTCAAAAACTTTTCCTGCATTTTCGCTCCTTTTCGGTATAATGTGTTTACCACCCGAAAGGAGAATAAAAATGATAATGAAAGGAGATATATATGAAAAAAGTAATATACTATACAAGTCCGTTTATTTTATTTCCCATTATTTTTGGAATTTTTACTTTATTGGACGAAATAGATATCATAAATTCAAACATTTTATCCGTTTTTTTGTTTGTGCTTTTCTTCGTAACTACCGCATTTCTGGGAAACCTATCATTAACAAATAAAAAATTTGATTATTTGATGACAGGTATCGTTCCGCTTGCGTGTTTTTTTGCTCTATTTATCGCCTTGTTTTTTGACGAGGGGTGTGACGGTATGCCTCAATTCTCCTTACACCATGCTTTGAATATTGAATATTATCGCTCGTGGCTCCCTATCGCACTTGCTATGATGGCGAGTACGTTTGTTTTCTCATTTAAGCCCATAAGACAATTTATAAAAAACAAAATTTTTGCTAAACACTCTGAAAAATAAACATAATCTGTTATATTTTCCAATCTCCACCGTAGGGGTTCGAATCCTTATAGCAACCCTCGAAAAATATCTTTTTTGTAGCCCATAGACACAAAAAGACCAGTCCAAAAGGATTGGTCTTTTTGTGCGTTTGGGTATTTGGGGGGTGGATTTAAAAGGCGGCTTGCCCGCAGGCGAGTGAATCCGTCAGTCCTGTCCTGAAAACAAAAGCACCGGCCAAAATGGTCGGTGCTTTGCTATGTTTTTAGTTAGATTTAAAAAGCCATTTCAAGTTTTATGGCCGATATTAGCCATTATTTCCAGGCAGTGTGGTCATATCTACAACACCGCTGTCGCCGATCTCGATGGAGGGATTCTCCTTATCGTAGGCTTCTTTAGCCGCATTGTACCATTCAAAAAAGGCATCCAAACTTTCAAAGGATTCCTGGAAGGCACGTTGCTCCGCACCGGTCAAAGACTGAAAGGTTTGGTAGTCCATCTTTTCGGGGTCCTTGGGGGCACTGGAAGGCTGTGTAGCCTGTGTGGACGGCTGGGTAGCAGGCTGAGATGTGCCGCTGCCGGGAACTGTCGTACTGCTGCCAGGAACCGTACCGGTGCTGCCAGGTACTGTCGTTCCGCTGCTGGGTCGTGAACCGGTACTGGTGGTACCGTCTCCAAAGAGGGTATTCTCCTCCAATGCTCCTTGCGAAGAAGAGGACGGTGTGCTGTTTTCGTTGGAAGGCACCTGCGTACAGGCGGCCATCAGTAAAACTGCTGCTATCAAAAGCACCGCAGTCATAAAATTCGTCTTTTTCATTGATTTATTCCTAATATTGGATTCTACAGCGTTCAATCAGTCGACATCGATACAGCCCAACTGGATCAGATTTTCCACAAATTTTGCGGCATCAGCCCGTGCCTTATCTACTGTGACATCGTATTCATCGGTCAGTGCCTTGGTCAGCACGTCCATGTTACAATCCTGCTCCAGTGCTTTCCAAAGTATAACGCCGGATTCAGACAGCGTCAGCATACCGCCCAGCTTGCTACTCTGCTCACCTATGGGCATCACCATCCAGGTGTCGACTACATGACGTAGGACAAAGTCTTTCTTTATCTTCATAGATTTGCCTCCAGTGCTCCTTGCAGCATAGTTTCATAGCTAAGCTGTGCAGCGGCAGGTTCCGGAAGATTCGCCATCTCGTAGACGGGAATTTGGGCAAGTAACTTTTCCAGATGCTGCAGCAGTGCATCCAAATGTTCCACCTCAGTCATCCGGTGCATTGTCTGGCCCAGTATCTTTTGCAAAGCCTCGGTAGGCTGCATACGGCGAATACGGTTGCAGGTCGCCTGTTTCAGAAAGCAAATACCGGCCAAAGGTGCCTTTTCATTGAGATTGATGCCATCTTTACCGCACCAGGGGGTGCCATACGCATACCAAATACCATCCAAGCAGCGTAGTGCGGGCTTGTCATCATTGATCACACGGGTGTCGCCGCCAAAAACATCAATCCATAGCCGGGTATGGGTGGATTTTCCAATACCGCTGTGACCGGAGAACAAATAGGCCCTTCCGTCACGCACCACAGCCGAGGAATGCAAATAGAAGCCGCCAAAGTACAAAAGCTGCCGATAAAATTGGGCAGCAGACTCCATATAGGCGACAGTATCAAACTTAATACCGGGACCATACAGTTCCGGGCGGTACAATTCTCGTTGAACGGAAATATCTGCAACAGATGTTCCATTATACAGATAATCCTTACAGCGGACGGCTAAGCCGTCCGCTGTAGGAATCTCTGCAATTAAATCAGCGATTTTACAAAGCATAGTTCTAGCCCGCGTAATTAGCCGAAGAGGCCACCGGCGCTCTCGACACCAATATCGCCGTCAACGTAGTCGCTGTTGTCATCGTTCATAATCTTGTTCTGGGGAACCAAGCTGATGAACTCCACATTGGGTTCCTGATAAGTCTTCTTCATAGGTCGTATTCTCCTTTCTTATATTTTATGACGAAAATGTAACATTATTTGTAGAAACAATCTGAGCGGTGAAGGTCAATTCTTCAAAGTTTTCTGCACCGTTCAGGGTCAGAGTGAACATATTACCGTACTCGTCGGTAGATGCCTTGTAGGAATCCAGGTACTCCTGCACATGGCTATCGTTGTAAACGAACTTTTGGGTGCGTTCGCCGTTGCCTTGTTTCCAGGAAACCAACACCTGAATGGTCACGCCCGTGACATCGGCACCCTGCTCCAGCAGGTCCAGCATAGCGGGCTCGATACGGGGTTGGAAAGCGAACTTGTACTCGCTAGCCATAGCAGTAGCGATCCGCTGTACTTCAACAAAGCGGTAGCCGGTGCCGTCGTGGACGGGCAGTTGGCTGTTGTCCTCACGGATCATAAACTGCTTGGTGGGAACGACCAGAACGCCAGCGTTGTCGGCACTGTTGTCCACCAAGTCGCCGAAGCAGGACACGTAGTCGGCAGTCAGAGTCTTGCCGTTCAGGTCCAGAGTGGTGTCGGTCAACACATAGACGATGGTCTCGGTAACATCTTTGAGCAGGACAACAGTCTCACCGGCGGCACCATCCAGCATTGCATCGTTAACCGTGGTGTAGAGCTTCTCGGTAGCGGTGTTCTGTGCCACGAAGTTGTTGATGAAGGTATAGGTCTCGCCGATGACGTAGCTCTCAGTCTCGTCAGCGGGATTGTACATCTTCAGCTCCAGAGTAACCTCCAGATCGGGGTTGGCAGCCAGGAACTCGGTATCAAAGTAAACGCCGCAGTCGAAATCCTTGACGAAATCGTAAACTTCCTGGAAGGTGTACTTGAGGCCGGGTTCGCCCATCAGCTCAGCGGCGAATTCCATGATTCTCAGGGTATCGCCGGCTTTCAGAGTAACGGGAGCATAGTTGCCAAAGGGAACGGTGACCCAGTTTTCGGACCAAGCGTCGTACTGACCGGCCAGCCAGCCGTCAGCAGAGCCATCGTTGTTGAAGACAACGGTCTTGTTGACAGTCAGCTCGAAATCAGCGTACCACTTGCCGTAGTAAGCCTGCTGAGACAGAGTAGCCTCATCGACCTTGAAGTTCATAGAGAAGGTCAGGTCGTCGTTCTCGGTATCGGTCACAGTAGCGGTGGGCAGATCAGGGGTCTCGGGGTTGTAAGTAAAGTCCAGGGTCTCGCCGATGACGCTGCTTTTAGCACCGTCGGGGCTGTACATTTTCAGCTCCAGCGTGACTTCCACGTCGGGGTTCGCCACCAAGAATTCCTCGTCGAAGAACACACTGCAGTCAAAATCCTTAACGGACTCGTAAACTTCCGCGTAGGTGAGCTTCAGACCGGACTGGCCCAGCAGCTCAGCGGCAAATTCCATAATTTTCAGGGTCTCGCCAGCCTTGATGGTAACAGGCTCGATGGGAACATTGACCCAGTTGGGAGACCATTCATCGTACTGACCGGCCAGCCAGCCGTCGCCGGTGCCGTTGGCATCGAAGACAACATCCTTGTTGATGGTGATCTCGAAATCAGCAAACCAGTCGCCGTAGTAGGTCAACTGCTCCTCGCTGGGCTCGTCCATCAGGAAGTTCATGGCGAAGGTCATGCCCTCCTGCATAATGGGCGTGACGGTTGCGGTGGGATATTCGGGGACACCGTTGACATACTTAGCCAGAACAACAACCTCATTTGTCTCGGGGTTGGTCAGCTTGATTGCGATGGTGGTCATCACATTGGGGTTGGCGGCCAAATACTCGTCGCTCAGCTTTACACCCAAATTCAGGTTGAAGAAAGCATCGCGGATATCGTAGTAGGCGACAGAACCGGATGCACCCATGGATGCCATCAGACTCTCCATCACATTCAGAGGCTGTCCCGCAGCAAGTGTAACGCTTTCCACAGGTAGATTGATCCAATCTACACCAAAGTAATCCATCTGGAAACCTACATAGCCATCAGCAGTGCCGTCAGCATTGAGAGTAATAGGCTTGCTAAAACTCACTTCAAACTCTGCCTGCCAAGAACCATAGTAATTGGATTGCTCAGTGGAGGGAGTGTCGTTCAGGAAGTTGACCGCAAAGGTAAAATCCTCATTTTGCAGGTCAGTAAAGGCTGCGGTGGGGAGTGCGGGGGTTTCTTCTGCCAGTGCAACGGTGGGGATGCAGGAGAGCATCAGCACCAAGGATAGCAGAAGGCTTAAGACGCGTTTTGGAGATTTCATTACTTCTTCTTTCCTTTCCATTTTCGTTCTGTCCGTTGGGCTCATCTTACACGGACACCAGTATATACTCTAACAGTATAAATGATATCACACGGAAGCAAGAAAATCAAGAAAAAAAATCGACTGGAAATGTAAAAAAAACCGCTGTTTTTGTAGGATTTCACACTGGAAATATGTCATCACCCCTTATTGTAGAGGACTGCACCCTCGACGCCCCGCAAAAGTAGGGGCGACTACCAGTCGCCCGCGTGCGGCAGATTGCCGCCCCTACAATTTCGGGAAGTTCGTGTCATTGCGAGGAGGACGTAGTCCGACGTGGCAATCCCCATCGCCGAACGCACCGCACCATCGAAAAATTGTGGGGGCGGCCGTAGGGGACGATGCTCACATCGTCCCACGGGCGGATGTAGGCATCCGCCCCTACAAACACGCCTTTGGATATGCAAAAGTAAGGCCCGGCTGTTACCAGGCAGGCTAGTGGTTTTCATGAATCAAAAAGTGCGGGGCGGTTGTTTCCAACCGCCCCGCAAGGGTTATAAAGTTAATATATCCTTATCTCACCAGCCCCACTGTGCATACAACGTAACATCGGCAGAGGGGGTATAGCTACTTCCTTCACCACCAACCTCGGTGCCACCAGAAGTAGCGGTGAACCAACCTTTAAACTTGGTTTGGATCCAACCAGACTTTGAAGCACTAGGCAGAGTAACTGTACCATCCTCACCACAGGTTAGTGTAGATGTTCCAGCCGAGCCACCATTGCCGTTAAAGGTCACTTTATAGGCTGTCCAATGGGCATACAGCGTAATATTGGCAGTGGGGATATAGGACGCACCGGCATCACCAACTTTGTTGCCATTTGCATCGTACCAACCATTGAATGCATGGCCGGGACGGGTAGCGGTCGGCAAAGTTAGTGCAGTGCCTTCATAGATGTCGGAAGATTTGGATACCGTAGCGTAGGTACTATTGCCGTTGTAGGTCACGGTATACTCAACCTGTTCCTGCCAATGGGCGTACAGCGTGATGTCGCCCTCGGGATTATAGGTAGCGCCCGCATCACCGATCTTGTTGCCACCGGCATCATACCAACCGATGAACCAGTAACCGTCACGGGTTGCGGTGGGCAAGGTCAGTGCAGTGGTGGTGTACGCTGCGGATGTAGTATCACAGTTACCGCCGTTGGCATCGTAGGTAACGTAGATGGGGTCTTTCCACTGGGCGTACAACGCGGTGTCGGCAGTTGCAGTATAGCTATCTCCTGCGCCGCCAACACGGGTGCCGCCGCTTGCTGCCGTATACCAACCGGCGAATACCTTGCCGCTGAGCGTGGGTGTAGGCAGGGTCACAGCGTTGCTGTTAGCAGAGGTTGCATAACCGGTCGTCTGACCGCAGTTGCCGCCATTGGCGTCATAAGTCACGGTGTAATTGATGGTAGTGCTGAAACTGCCGGAAGGCGTGGAAGCACCGGAACCGGTGGAATTGAAGGTCTGCAGTGCAGAGGTGATCTCCACACCGTTATTACCCGTAAACTTGTAGTAATCCACATACCAGTAGGCTGCCGTGGTAGTTGCAGCACTCTCACTTGTAGTGCCGCCATTCACAAAGTAAATAACATTGCCACTGGTCTTGATAGAACCGGTGTAGGTGGAACCGCCGCCGCTGTCCGCTCTTGCGAGAAGCTGCAGTGTGATAACACCGCCATCAGTTAGCGTTACTTTAATCAGCGCATCATTTCCGCTATATTTGTTTGTGACTTCAATCGATGCCACCTTGGCGAAATCGTCATCACCGTTAAAGCGGGTATACTGCGTCTGACCGTTGTAATCGTAAATTCTTAAGCCAGCCAGGAAGGGGATGTACTGATACACATTCTTCGTAAACACAAGATTCTGGACATAATAACCCATCTTCTGATTGTCTGTAACAAAACCAAATTCGGCATTAGGTACAGCAGTATCCTTCAAAGAGACAGATACAGTAACATCCCAAGAATAATTCTTGCTGTTAGAAACCTTGTTACCGTCCTTGTCATAGAACAGGCTGTCAGTAACCGTGTAGGTCACGGTGTATTCCTCGATAGAAGACAGGGTGATCTTTCCGTCTGTGACGGTAACATCATTACCCGTGCTGTCCTTCACAGTGATCACCAAGCCCAAATCCTGACCGGTGTACTTGGCGATATTCACCAATGTGGCCAAGTCAAGTACCTTGCTATCACCGCTGGGGAACATAACCTTAATCGTGTCGCCGTCGCGGTAGCAGTATTCATTGCCATCGTCGGTCTTAGCAATATACTGTTCGCCCAGATCGTCATCATACTTGAACTGGGGCTGATACAGATCATTCTCGGTGGACTTGTCTGCGTTTTCGTAGTCATAGTAGATCTGGCTTTCGGTTGCGCCTTGCAGGGAATATACCTGACCACTAGCACCACTTATTGAGATACTACCAATTTTATAAGGCAGGTTGGTAGTATCTTCAACCTTGGCAGTAGAGTCGTTCATATAAATAATGCCAAGGTTGGAGGCAGTCTTGCCGTTGACCGTATGGTTGTAGTCAGTGGCATCCAGTGCCGCACCAATAATCTTCTCAGCAGCCGCACCGGAAACTGCTGTCTGATCATCAGCATTTACCCAGTTATACTGCTTGAATTCGCCGTTCAAGACGATGGTGGGGTTAGTAGTGGTTTCCGGACCAACAATAATGCCAGCACCCAGCATCACCAGACTGGTGTCGCCAATAGTGGGGTTCACCTGATGCTGAATGGTGGTCACATTTTCAAAGGTGACGGTATAGTCACTACTGCTCTGGATCTGCACGTTGGCCACAACGCCGCATTCCAGAACGGAATCCTTGATTGTCACATCACCGGTGTCCACAAAGATGTTGTTTCTGCCGCCGTAAATGTAGCAGTTGGAGATGGTGGCATTGCCTTTCGCAACCACAGCAGAAAGCTGGTAGTGGTATCTTGTTTTGTCACCTTCCACCGTACTCGGGCCCGCCGTAACGGCGTTACCAAGAGCGGCAGAATTGTAATAGAGATATGCATCGGGATAAATGGTGGCAACAATTCTCAGGTTGTCCAGGGTGCCGTTTTCGGACACGGTGACAACACCCTGCTTCAGGCCGTTGTTCAGATACTGGCCGTTGCCGGTGTAGTTCAGGGTAAAGCCATTGCCGTAGACCGTGTAACGGCCGGAAACGGTGAAGCCGCTGCCGATATCATTCAGCAGAACCACATTATTGTTTGTCGCGCTGGTTGCAGCAGTTGCATTGACGGCATCCACGACTTCCAGATACAACTCAGTGGGCGTGCAGTAATTATTATCGGTGATGGTCACCTTGACCACGCCTGTGCCGCTGAACTGAATGGTACCGCTTGTCCATGTGGCATTGGAGGTGTATTTCCATGTCACCTTGCTACCGTCAACATTTTCCACGGTTGCCGCAACGGTGCCGATGGTTACGCCGTCCTTTTCTTTGAACAGGCTACCCAAGTTGACTTCATTCTGATTACCAACCCGGTACAGGAAGTCGCCCTTGAACTTGGTTTCGAACTTCACCTCGGGCTGACGCTCCGTCACATTCACAGTCACGGTTGTGGGTGTGCAATAGTAGTAGTCAGTGATGGTGATATAGGCAGCACCGGTACCGGACAGGGTCAGGGTGCCCTGTGTCCAGTCTGTCGCATTGGCAACATAGGTGCCGCTGACGGTGCTGGTCTCACCCACAGGAGATACGAAGACATGGACATTATCCATATCAATGTCAACATCGAGATCAGCAACAGCTTGGAACAGCTCACCGATGGTAACCGTTGCGTAGGTCTCATAGGTGCCCGCAGCAATGGGCTCAAACTTTGTGACCGAATCTGCAACGTCGCGGTCCAGAATGGTGACACCCTCAAATTCGGTAGTGCCATCATCATAGATGGGAATGTGCTTTACGCCCCAACCGTAGCCGGTGAACAGCTGATTGAAGGGCAGGTAGACGATCTGGTTGTTTTCAACCAGAATGCTTTCACCGTTGACGGTTTCGTAGTCATCCTCGCCGTCACCGTTGTAGTCAGCATGACTGTGCTGGGTTAGAACGCCATCCTTGTTGACGATGTGGTAGCAGGTCTTGGTATCGCCCTCGATCAGCAGATAGTTGCCGGTCTTGGTCCATGTTTCGCCGGACTTGATTTCATCCAAACTGTCAATGATGGTCAGACGGCTGAACTGATGATCGTGGGTGTAGGAAGCCAGGGAGTTGGCTACCAGTTCACAGTAGTAATAGTCGTTCCACTCGCCGAAGTGAACAGTACAGTTTTCTGCGTGGAATTTGTCGGTTTCGGGAACGGTATAACCGTTCGCGTCGGTGGTCATATTCTTGTTGGTGCCGATCAGCATACCGGAATAGCGGTACCAGTAGTACTGATAGTTGCCGCAAACGTCGTTGTAAACGTCAATCTGTGCGGCAACATGGCAGTTGGTCATGTAAACATGACCTGCACCGCGGAACATGCCCATCAGGCCGCCGCAGGCAACGTCCCAAGAGCCCCACAGAGCGGTGATCTTGTTGGTGTTATCGATGGTGATGTTCTCGAAGGTGAGTTTGACATTTTCCTTGTCATCGGTTCTGCCGCCGATGCCCACGATACCACCGTTGCCGGTGTTGTACACGCGGGGATTGCAGCCTTGCAGAGAAATATTCTGGAAGGTGGAGTATTCTGCATATGCGGCAATCACGCCTGTGGGGGTAAACTCGCCGTCAGAAGAGAAGTTCGCCACGGTCAGGTTTTTAATGGTAGCGTTCACCACATAACCGAACAGGCCCATGGCATCCTTATAGTAGTTGCCATCGTAGTCACCCTTGATCTCCCAGGTGTTCTGGTAGAAGTTCTTGATTGTGTGGCCGTTGCCGTCGAAGGTGCCTTCAAAGGAGCATACGGTGCTGTAATAGTCACCGGTGGCACCGTCTGCGTTTTTGTCGTCTGTGTAGTAGTAGCCGATGGGATAGAAAATCTTGTTGGTATCGTTACTTGCCTCGGCGTCGCCCAGATCAATGTCAGCCATCAGCATAACAGTCTTGTCGGTAAAGGAATCCTGCGTCTGACCGTCCATGCCGCCGACGATGGCACCAAAGCCAGCCAACTGGTCAGCGTTGTAGATCTCGTAAACAGTCTCAGCGTTCTTCTTGGCGATTTGGTTGTGATACCAGCTGTAGTCGAAATTGCCATTCCAAGCATTTACAGTGTCGGAAACCACAGCAAACTCGGAGAAGGTTGCCAGGGCCATGGTGATGGTGCCGGTGGCGATGTCGTAGTAGTACTCGTTGTGTGCGTCCACTTCTTCAATGCTGTAAACGCGGGTCATTTCCACGGTCTCGCCGTTTTCCACATGGTACAGTGCGATGTTGCCCTCGTTCAGACCCTCGATGGCCAGATTGGTCAGGGTCACGATGATGGGCTTGGTGTTGTTGGCGGCAACGCCCTCAACGTGCACGTCCATGGAGACCATCTGCTCACCCTCACCCAAAGTGATGTTCGCATTGGACTCGTTGCCT